>NZ_JBFUHU010000092.1:0-25037 GCF_056402235.1 Cellulomonas sp. P4_B5_2 | reverse complement strand
GGCGATCAGCGCGACCGGGACGGCCAGGAGCAGCGACCCGGAGGCGACGGTCTGGCCGAAGGCGTCGCCGGCGTCGGCGAGCATCACGTCGTCGGCGCCGGCTCGGCGAGGAGCTCGTCGATCATCGAGCGGAGCGTGGACGGGTCGGCGAGGCCCAGGATCCGCCCGGCCACCTTGCCCGAGCGGTCGAGCACCACGGTCGTCGGCACGGCGTTGATCGGGACGGTGCCCTGCAGGGCCGCGATCGCGGCGCCGTCGGTGTCCGCGAGGCTCGGGTACGGGACCTCGAACTGGCGCTCGAACGCCAGCGCGGTGCCGGCGTCGTCGGTCCGGTTGATGCCGAGCACCTGCACGCCGTCGGCCGCGTAGTCGGTGGACAGGGCGGCGAGGTCGGGGGCCTCGGCGCGGCACGGCGGGCAGTTGGCGTACCAGGTGTTGAGGACGACGACGTCGCCGCGCCAGTCGGCCACGTCCTGCGCGGTGCCCTCGAAGTCGGTGCCGGCGAGCTCGAGCGGCCCGGTGCGGTCGCCCTCGGCCCACGTGGTCGTGCTGCCGTCCCCGGACTGGTAGCCCTGGTCGGCGACGTCGTCGGGGTTCTCCTGGGCGCCCCCCGTGCAGCCGGCGAGCAGGAGGAGCGCGACGGTGCCCACCAGCAGGGTGCGACCGCGCACGTCAGGCCCCCGCGACCGACGAGACGCCCGGCAGCAGCGAGGCGGCGGGCTCGCTGTAGCCGACGCCGACGAGGGTGTCGCCCTCGTACCGCAGGCTCGTCAGCGAGGCCACCGAGCACTGCCTCTTGCGGGGGTCGTGCCACAGGTGCCGGTTCTCGAGCGACAGGCGGGTGACCCAGACGGGCAGCTGGTGGCTGACCAGCACGGCCTCATGCCCCCGGGCCACCTGGCGCGCGGCGGCCACGGCGGCGAGCATCCGCTCCACCTGCTCCGTGTACGGCTCCCCCCAGGACGGCCGGAACGGGTTGCGCAGGTACGGCCAGTGCTCCGGGTGGCGCAGCGAGCCGTCGCCGACGCCGAACGTCTTGCCCTCGAAGTGGTTGCCCGCCTCGATGAGCCGCTCGTCGGTGCCGATCTCGACGTCGAACGCGGCCGCGATGGGTCCGGCGGTCTCCTGCGCGCGCTGCAGCGGGGACGCGATCACGGCGACGACGTCGCGACGGACCGGCCCAGCGAGGTGCGCAGCCACCATGTCCGCCATCGCCAGGCCGCGCTCCGAGAGCCGGTAGCCGGGCAGCCGTCCGTAGAGCACGCCGCGGGGGTTGTGCACCTCGCCGTGCCGCATCAGGTGGATCGTGGTCGCGACCATGGGCTCAGTGTCGCAAAGACTCCTGTGCGGCACGGCCACGGGGCGGGGTCACTCGACGTGACACGCGCCACCCGTGAGGTGCAGGCGGACCGTCTCCATGGCGTCGCCGAGCGCGGCGAACTGCTCGGGCGTGAGCACGTCGACGAGGTGGTCCCGCACCGACTGGACGTGGCTCGGCGCGGAGGCGACCAGGACCTGCCAGCCCTTCTCCGTCATGGTGCAGTTCACGCCGCGCGCGTCCTCGATGCAGGGCAGACGCTCGACCAGCCCCTGCTCCTCCATGCGCCGGATGGTGTGGGTCAGCCGGCTGCGCGAGTGCGCGAGGTTGTCGGCGAGCTGCGCCATGCGCAGGGTCCGGTCGGAGGTCTCCGACAGCCGGACCAGCACCTCGTACTCGTGCGTGGACAGCCCGGTGTCGCGCTCCAGCTCGTGCTCGAGCGCCGCGAACAGCCGCGCGGTGCCGCCACGGAACGCGCGCCAGTGGGTCTGCTGCTCGGCCGTCAGCCACTCGACCGTCCGCGTGGTGGCCGGTGTGTCAGTGGTCACGACGGGGCCTCCGTTCCTGGGCATGGGGTTGCGCCCTCCCCCAGAGTGTAGTACAACTTTGAACTAACAGTTTGGTTGACAGTTCAACAACCACGGAGGACACCCCATGAGCACCACCGCCACCGCCATCCCGACCGGCCTCACCACCGGCACCTGGGCCGTCGACGCCTCGCACACCGAGGCCGCGTTCACCGTCCGGCACGCCGGCATCTCCAAGGTCCGCGGCACCGTCGCGGTCACCGAGGGCACGGTCGTCGTCGGCGACGACCTGGCGAGCACGTCGGTCTCCGTCACGCTGGACCCGTCGACCGTCACCACGGGCGACGCCAACCGCGACGGCCACCTCAAGAGCGGCGACTTCTTCGACGTCGAGAAGTTCGGCCAGTGGACGTTCGTCTCCACCGAGGTCCGCGAGGCCGGCAAGAACTACGTCATCGCCGGTGACCTCACCATCCACGGCGTCACGCAGCGCGTCGAGCTCGAGACCGAGTTCAACGGCACCGCGGTGGACCCGTTCGGCAACACCCGCGCCGGGTTCGAGGCCTCCGTCACGATCTCGCCGGGTCCCTCACGGACCCGGCCGTTCGCATGCTCACGCACCCGTCCCGGCGCGACGCCGGTCGTGGAACGCGAGGATCTGCAGCTCGGAGGCCACGTCCACGGCCCGCAGGTCCACGGTCGGCGGCACGCGCAGGGCTCGCGGCGCGAACGTGAGGATGCCGACGACGCCGGCCGCGACGAGCGCGTCGCACACGTCCTGCGCGACCGCCGCCGGGGTGGCGATGATGCCGATGGTCACGTCGGACCCGCTCACCACCGCGGCCAGCTCCTCGGGCGGCTGCACCACGAGCCCCGCCACGGTGGTCCCGACCACCTTGGGGTCGGCGTCGACCAGCCCCACCACCGCGAACCCGCGCTCGGCGAACACCGAGTAGCTGGCCAGCGCGTGCCCCAGGTTGCCGATGCCGACGATGACGACCCTGCGCTGCGTGGTCAGGCCGAGGACCACCGCGATCTGCTCGGAGAGGTGCACGACGCCGTACCCGACCCCGCGGCGCCCGTACGACCCGAGGAACGACAGGTCCTTGCGCAGCTGCGCCGGGGTGACCCCCGCTCCGGCGGCCAGCTCCTCCGAGGACGTGGTGACCACGCCGTCCGCGGCGAGCCCGCGCAGAGCCTGCAGGTACCCGGGCAGGCGCGCGACCGTGGCGGGTGGCACGTCACGCGCGCGGGCGCGCCCGCTCGCACCGGGCTCCCCGGCCCTCCGCTGCGTGTCCACATCGACTCCTGCGACGCCCTGTGGACCCGGTCGCCCGGGCCCTGGGGGTCAGGCTAGGGGGCGCGGACCGGCGGCGGTAAGGGTTCGGCGCAGACGTGCCGCATCGATGCGCCAGTACCCCTGCCGGACGCCGTCGACCTCGACCACCGGCACCAGCTCGCCCAGCTCGTCGACCAGGTCCCGGCCGGAGGAGGGGTCGGTGTCGATGTCGACCTCGGACCACTGGTCGCCCGTCTCGGCGCACACCGCGCGCACCACCTCGCGCGCCTCGTCGCACAGATGGCAGCCGGCTCGGCCGTAGAGCACCACACGCGTCATGGCCCCACCGTCTCACGGGGTCGGCGGCTGCCCCGTGCCACCAGCGCGCTCGACCGTCGTTACAGTGACCGGGTGCGTCAGGCGTCCGGGAACACCACCGCCCCCGCTCCCGTGCTGCGGGACCCCGGGGCCGGTCCGGACGGTCCCGGCACCGGTGCCTTCTTCGACGTCGACAACACGATCATCCGCGGGGCCAGCTCGTTCCACCTGGCGGTCGGCCTGTACCGGCGCGGGTTCTTCCGCAAGCGGGACCTCGTCGAGTTCGGGCTGCACCAGTTCCGGTACCTGACGTTCGGGGAGAACAAGCATCAGATCGACGAGGTCCGCAGCCGCGCGCTGTCGATCATGCGCGGCCACTCCGTCGCCGAGGTCACCGCCATCGCGGAGGACATCTACGACGAGGTGCTCTGCCTGCGCATCTACCCCGGCACGCAGCGGCTCCTCGACCAGCACATCGCGGCCGGCCACTCGGTCTGGCTGGTCACGGCGACGCCGGTGGAGATCGGCTCCCTGATCGCGCGGCGGCTCGGCGCGACGGGCGCGCTGGGCACGGTCGCCGAGCACGAGGACGGGTTCTACACCGGCCGGCTGGTCGGAGACATGCTGCACGGCCAGGCCAAGGCCGACGCGGTGCGCGCGCTGGCCGAGCGCGAGGGCATCGACCTGGCGGCGTCGTACGCGTACGGCGACTCGACCAACGACGTCGCGATCCTGTCCGAGGTCGGCTTCCCCTGCGCGATCAACCCCGACCGCCGCCTGCGCCGGTACGCCGCCGAGGTGGGCTGGCCGGTCCGCGAGTTCCGCAACCGCCGCCGCAACGCCCGCCGCGGCACCACCGTCGCCAGCCTGGCCGGCCTCGCGTGGGCCGGAGGGCTCGTCACGCGCGCGCTGCTGCGGTCCTGGCGCGGCACCCACGACGGAGAGGACCTCCTGTGACCACCCTCGAGTCGACGGTCCGCCCGGCCGTCCCCGCGGACCTGGACCACCTGGCCGCCCTGGCCGCGCTCACGTTCCCGCTCGCCTGCCCGCCCGGGTCGACCGCGCAGGACCAGCAGGCGTTCATCGACACCGTGCTCTCCGTGGACCGGTTCGCCCAGTACCTGGACGACCCGTCCCGCGACGTGCTCGTCGCGCAGGACGGTGTCCTGGTCGGGTACACCATGCTCGTCGCGGGCGAGCCGGCCGACGACGACGTGCAGGCCGCCCTGCACCTGCGCCCGACCATCGAGCTGTCCAAGTGCTACGTGCACCCCGACCACCACGGGGCGGGCGTCGCGCACGCGCTGATGACGGCCTCGCTGGAGGCAGCCCGGGAGCGCGGCGCGCAGGGGATGTGGCTGGGCGTCAACCAGCAGAACGCGCGGGCGCAGGCGTTCTACGTGCGATCGGGCTTCGCCATCGTCGGCACCAAGCACTTCACGGTCGGCGCCCGGGTCGAGGACGACTACGTGCTGGAGCGTCCCCTCTAGGGAGCGGTCGTCGCCACCGGCCAGCCCTCGTCGTCCCAGTCCAGCTCCCGGATCTCGAGCCGGAAGTCACCCCCGGCGGCCGCGTCGTAGTAGTGGAACGCGAGGTACCCGCGGGAGACCGACTGTCCCCCGGGGCCCACCATGTCGCCGTCCGAGGTCAGCAGCTGCTCACCGCCGTCCAGCGTCATGTCCTTGCCGGAGCGGTCGACGTACGGCCCGGTGACCTCCTTGGCGCGCCCGACCGCCATGTTGTAGGTCGAGTCGGTGCCCTGGCAGCAGGAGTCGCGGGACACGAACAGGTAGTACCAGTCGTCGTGCCGCACCAGGTAGGGCGCCTCGATCGCGTTCGGCGGCGACGTGCGGCTGGCGATCGTCTCCGGCGACGCCCCCTCGACCGGCTTGCCGGACGGCCACGACAGCTCGACCAGCTGGATCCCGCCCCAGAACGAGCCGAACGCCATCCACGGCGTGCCGTCCGCGTCCTCGATCACGCCGGGGTCGATCGCGTTGTAGTTCGTCTCCCCCGGCTCGGACGCGATGACCTGCCCCCGGTCCACCCAGGCGTAGTCGGGGTCGTCCGGGTCGAGCGTCGTGTTCGTCGTCAGGCCGATGGCCGAGCGGTTGGAGCCGAACGTGGACGCCGAGTAGTAGAGGTAGAACGTGCCGTCGTGCTCGATGACCTCGGGCGCCCAGAAGTTCGACACGCCGGGCACGACCTCGTACGCCCACTCCGGCCGGGTCGCGGCGTCCCAGACCGTGCCGACGAGCTCCCAGGTGAGGCCCTCGTCGGTGGACCGCCGGATCTGCGGTGCGCCGAGGCCCTTGCGGACGTCACCGGTGGAGAACACGTACCAGGGCTCACCCTCGGTGCCCGCGACGAGCGCGGGGTCGTGGGTGTGGATGTCCCCGTCGAGGGACAGCGCCGTCGCGGCGGGCTCAGGCTCGGGCCACAAGGCGGCCGCGGCACCGACCCCCGCCACCAGGGTGAGGGCCACCGCGCCCGCCACGACGACGCGTCGCACGCTCTCAGACCCCCAGCCGGACGACGTTCCAGGACACCGGCGGCACCTCGACGGCGAGACGGCCGTCCCGCACGACCGCGGTCGCGTTGGCCCGCGGCGCCACCGAGGTGTCGTCGTCGGCCGTGGCGGACCAGGTGTGGTCCGGGTTGGACAGGGTGCTCGCCTCGACCACGCGCAGGCCGGGCAGCGAGCGGGCGTCGACCTCGAGCGTGACGGTCTCCGTGAGCGAGCGGTTCACCGCGAAGAGCGCGACCGCGCCCGTCTCGGGGTCCCGCGTGGCGACGGCGTCGACCAGCGACGCGTCGCCGTACTTCGCGGTCTCGTACGTGGGCGACTCGACGGCCACCTGGAGCACGTCGCCCACCGCGTACCGGGAGGCCTGCGCGAACGGGTGGAAGATCGTCTGCTTCCAGGACCGGCCGCCGGGCTCGGTCATGATCGGCGCGATCACGTTGACCAGCTGCGCCAGCGACGCCGAGTGCACGCGGTCGGTGTGGCGCAGCAGCGAGATGAGCAGGTTCCCGACGACGACGGCGTCCGCGACGTTGTACTTGTCCTCGAGCAGCACGGGTGCGACGGGCCAGTCGTGCCCGGTCGGCGGCTTGGACTCGGCGCGGTGCTGGTACCAGACGTTCCACTCGTCGAACGAGATGTGGATCCGCTTGTCCAGCTTCTTGTGCGCGCGCACGGCGTCCGCGGTCGCACTGACCGACTCGACGAAGTGGTCCATGTCCACGGCCGAGGCCAGGAACGAGCCGAGGTCGCCGTCCTCCTCCCAGTAGTACGCGTGGGCGGAGATGAGGTCGACCTGCTCGTAGGCCTCGCCGAGCACGATCCGCTCCCACTCGCCGAACGTCGGGATGGCGACGCCGGACGAGCCGCACGCGACGAGCTCCAGGTCCGGGTCGACCATGCGCATCGCGCGGCCGGTCTCGGCGGCGAGGCGGCCGTACTCGTAAGCGGTCTTGTGGCCGATCTGCCAGGGGCCGTCCATCTCGTTGCCCAGGCACCACATGCGGATGTCGTAGGGGTCCTCGGCGCCGTTGGCGCGGCGCTGGTCGGACAGGCGGGTGCCGCCGCGGACGTTGCAGTACTCGAACAGGTCCACCGCCTCCTGCACCCCGCGGGTGCCCAGGTTGACGGCCATCATCGGCTCGACCTCGGCGAGCCTGGCCCAGCGCATGAACTCCTCGACGCCGACCGTGTTGGGGTCGGTGGAGTGCCATGCGAGGTCGAGGCGTGCCGGGCGCTGGTCGAGGGGGCCGACGCCGTCCTCCCAGCGGTACCCGGACACGAAGTTGCCGCCGGGGTAGCGCACGGTGCTCACGCCCAGCTCGCGGGTCAGCTCGAGCACGTCCTTGCGGAAACCGTCGGCGTCGGCCGTCGGGTGCGCGGGGTCGTGGATGCCGGTGTAGACGCAGCGGCCGAGGTGCTCGACGAACGAGCCGAACGTGCGCCGGCGGACCGGGCCGACCCGGAAGGCCGGGTCGAGGGTGAGTCGGACGGGGATCATGAGGTCTCCTGGTTCGGTCGGGTATCGAGTGCGGTCCAGCGCACCCCGTGGGAGGGCACGTCGAGGACGAGTGCCCCCTCCGGTTCCCACGTGGTCGGGTGCAGGTCAGGGGTGGTGCCCGGGTCCCACAGGTCCCGGGCGGTCCACGTGTCCCGGGCGGCGGCGTGGCCGACCAGGGACGAGAGCGGCAGCGAGACGTTCCGCTGCCGGGGGCCGGTCCAGAAGACGGCGACGTAGGTGGTCGCGTCCGCCACGGCCGTCCAGACGATGAGCTCGCCGTCGTCGAGGGGCTCCCGGACGATCTCCCGGCCCCCGGTCGCGGCGCGCAGCACGTGGCCGACGGCGGGGTTGGCCAGCAGGTCGAGGGTCGCGGGGTCGCTCGTCGGCAGGTCGCCGCCGACCATGAGCGGCGATCGGGCCATCACCCAGAGCGTGAGGATGCTCCGCTGCTCGTCCGGGTTCAGCCGGCTCTGCCGGTCGTCTCCACGCTCGGCGCGCAGGCCGATACGGCCGAGCGGCAGCATGTCGGCGTCGGCCCACCCGCCCGGCTGCTGGAACGGGGCCCACCGGGCCAGCCGGGCGAACTGCGCGTGCACGTCCTCCCAGCGGTCCCAGAGGTCGTCGGAGATCCGCCACATCTGGGCGTGCTCGCGCAGGTGGTCGACGTGCGCGGTGGACAGGTGGGTGCCGGGCGACAGGGAGAGCACGACGTCCCGGCCGGAGCGCTCGATCGCCCGCGCCCACGCCTCGACCGCGTCGGGGTGGTACGGGGCGAGCATGTCGTCGACCTTGAGGAAGTCGACGCCCCAGCCGGCGAGCTGCGCGACGAGCCCGTCGAGGTACGCCTGGGCAGCGGGGTGGTCGTGGTCGAGCCCGTAGTTGTCGTCGTTCCAGGGGCACACCGAGGTCGTGTCGGCCGCGTCGCGGGCGGTCCACGACGTGCCCTCCACGGGCAAGTCCTGCTCGACCGCGATCCGCGGGATGCCCCGCATCATGTGCACCCCGAACCGCAGGCCCAGGGCGTGCACCTCGTCGGCGAGCGGCCCGAAGCCGCGGCCGCCGACCGCCGACGGGAACCGGTTCTCGGCGGGGAGCTGCCGGCCGAACGCGTCGAGCGTGAGCGACGAGCCGTCGTTGTAGCCGTGCGCGCGGGCCGCCGGGTCGTACCAGTCGATGTCCACCACGACCGTGTCCCAGCCGTGCGGCAGCAGCCGTTCGGCCAGCACGCGGGCGTTCGCGAGGACCTCGTCCTGCGTCACGGTGGTCCCGTACGAGTCCCAGCTGTTCCAGCCCATGGGCGGCGTCCGAGCGTGCTTCGACATCGTCAGCCCCTTCGCCGTCGGTCGCTTCTACATCGTTGTAGACGCATCATGCACGGCGGCTCAGACGACGTCAACCGGCCGTTACCGGTTCGTGGCTTGACCGATCGCCGGTTCTCGTGTCATGTTCTACATCGTTGTAGATCAACGTTGTAGATGCAGCGTCGATCAGAGCGAATGAGGTCAACGACGACCCTGACGGACCAGCCCCCACCGGTCCCGACGCGACCGTGACCTCGCACATCCTTGGGATATGGGAGGCAGGACGATGAAGAAGAACAGGCTCATCGCCGGCGCCGTGTGCGCCGCGGTCGCCGGGACGCTCACGCTCACGGCGTGCAGCGACAACGGCGACGGCGGTAGCGACGGCGGCGACAAGCAGATCACGTTCATGTTCCGCGGTGGACCGGACGAGAAGGCGGCCTACGAGGCCGCCATCGCCAAGTACACCGAGGACACCGGCGTCAAGGTGAAGGTCATCGTGACCGACGCCGACCAGTACGCCACCAAGCTCCAGGCCGCCGTGGCCGGCAACAACGTGCCCGACGTGTTCTACATCGAGCAGGCGACGCTCCAGTCGTACGTCAGCTCGGGCATCCTCATGGACATCACCGAGCAGGTGGACGCCAGCGGCATCGACCTGGACAACATCTGGCCCTACGGCGTCGACTCCTACCGGTTCGACGGCACGCTCCAGGGCACCCCCGACGGCAAGCTCTACGGGCTGCCCAAGGACGTCGGCCCGTTCTCGTTCGGCTACAACAAGACGATGCTCGAGGCGGCCGGCATCCCGCTGCCCGACAAGGACACCCCGCTCACGTGGGAGCAGTTCGTCGACATCAGCAAGCAGCTGACCGTGGACACCGACGGGGACGGCGCCGTCGACCAGTGGGGCACCGGGCTCAACGTCCAGTGGAACCTGCAGTCGCTGGTGTGGAGCAACGGCGGCGACTGGACCAACGCGGACCGCACCGAGGTCACCGTGGACACCCCCGAGTTCGCCGACGCGCTGCAGAAGTTCGCGGACCTCACCAACGTGGACAAGGTCACGCCGTCGGCCTCCGACGCCGCGACGCTCGACACGTACCAGCGGTGGATGGCCGGCGAGATCGGCTTCTTCCCGGTCGGTCCGTGGGACGTCTCGGTCTACAACGACCTCGACTTCGACTACGACCTGATCCCCTGGCCGACCGTCGGTGACGGCGGCGCGGCGACGTGGCTCGGGTCGCTCGGCATCGGCGTCTCCGCGACGTCGAAGCTGCCCGACGACGCGGTCAAGCTCGTCACGTACCTGAGCACCGACGCCGACGCCCAGCAGACGCTGGTCGACGCCAACATCCAGATCCCGAACCTCATCGACATGGCCGAGACCTGGGCCGCCGAGGAGGGCGCGGAGCCCGCCAACCGCCAGGAGTTCCTGGACATCGCGCAGGACTACGGCCGGGCGATGCCGGCGGCCTTCACGTACGGCGCCGAGTGGTACGACGAGCTCTGGACCAACATCCAGCCCGTCCTCGACGGCGAGCAGACGGCCGCCCTCCGGGTGGCGGGGACCCCCGGAAAGGTTCTCCAGATGACCGCGACGCAGCTGTCGACCACCCCCGGACTCACGTCCGAGCAACGAGCGAAGCAGGCCAACCGCCGCCTGCACCGCACCGAGCACCGCTGGGCGCTCGCGTTCGTCGCCGCCCCGATCCTGGGGTTCCTGCTCTTCACGCTCTACCCGATCGGCTTCGCGGTGTACGCGTCGCTGACCAGCTGGAACGGTCTGGGCCCGATGACGTTCGTCGGCCTCGACAACTACGTGACCCTGTTCGGCGACGAGTACTTCCGCATCTCGCTGTACAACACGTTCTTCTACATGATCGGCATCCCGATCGGCCTGGCGCTCTCGCTGCTGCTCGCGCTCGCCATGAACCGCCGGATCCCCGGACGCACCGCGTTCCGCACCATCTACTACGTGCCGGTGATCTCGTCGCTGGCCGCCATCGCGATCGTCTGGCAGTTCGCCTACAACGGCGACTTCGGCCTCATCAACCAGGTGCTCGCCTGGTTCGGCATCGACGGCCCCGACTGGCTGCAGAACACCGCGACCGTCAAGCCCGCGATCATCATCATGGCCATCTGGAAGGGCCTCGGGTACTCGATGCTCCTGTACCTGGCCGCGATCCAGGGGGTGCCGGCGTCCCTGCACGAGGCCGCGGCGCTCGACGGGGCCAACGCCTTCCAGCGCTTCCGCCACATCACGCTGCCCATGGTCCGGCCGGTGACGTTCTTCCTGGTCGTCACCAACATCATCGCCGGGTCCCAGATCTTCACGGAGATCAACATCATGACCCCCGCCGGCGGCCCGGAGTTCAGCTCGGCGTCGGTGGTCTGGTACATCGTCCGCAAGGCGTTCAAGTACCAGCAGATGGGGTACGCCACGGCGATGTCGATCGTCCTCGGGCTGCTCGTCTTCGTCATCACCTTCATCCAGTTCCGCCTCAATCGGCGCAACAGCTTCAGCATCGACTGAGAACRACTGAGAGAGACAGGAGACGCAGCCATGGCCACGACCTTGATGACGCCCCCGACGACCACCCCCGGTCAGCCCGGCCCGTCCGAGAAGAACCGGATGAGCGCCAGCTCCCAGAACCGCCTCGGCAACGTGGTCGTGTTCACCGTGCTCGCCGTCGGCTCGCTCGCGATGCTCGCGCCGCTGCTGTGGATGTTCACCACCGCGCTGAAGACCAAGGTGCAGGTGTTCGCGCTCCCCCCGGTCTGGATCCCGGACCCGCCCCAGTGGAACACCTTCGTCCGCATGTGGAGCGAGGCACCGATCCTGTCGGGCTTCCAGAACAGCCTGATCGTCGCGCTCTCGGTGACGGTGGTGGGGTCCCTCACCTCCGCGCTGGCCGCGTTCGCGCTGGCCAAGCTGCGGCTGCCCTACAAGAACGCGATCTTCCTCGTCCTGCTGTCCGGGCTGATGGTGCCGTACCCGACGATCATGATCCCGCAGTTCGTCATGTTCTCCCGGCTGCACTGGGTGGACACCCTGCTGCCGCTGATCGTGCCGCTGCTGTTCGGGAACATCATCATGATCTTCTTCCTGCGGCAGTACCTGTCGAGCGTGCCGGACTCCATGATCGAGGCCGCCAAGATCGACGGCGCCTCCTACCTGCAGATCTTCCGCGTGATGATCATGCCCATGATCCGGCCGGCCATCGCCGCCCAGTTCATCCTCTGGTTCATGGCGATCTGGAACGACTACCTGGCGCCGATCCTGTACTTGAACACCCCCGAGCGGCAGACGCTGCAGGTGGTCATCGCCAACCTCAACGTGGAGTTCGCGACGCAGCGGGACTACCCGCTGATCATGGCCGCGTCCTTCGTGGCGCTGCTGCCGATCCTCATCGTCTTCCTCATCTTCCAGCGGCAGATCATCGAGTCCGTCGCACTCACCGGCTCGAAGGGCTGACCCATGGTTCCCGACACCACCGTCTGGGGCGGTCGGCACGCGCACGACCCGACCGCGGTCCGCGACGACGACGGCACGTACTGGCTGTTCTCCACCGACGCGTGGGCGGACGGTCCGGTGCGGGCGGGCGTGCAGGTGCGCCGCTCGGACGACCTGGTGACCTGGCAGTTCCACGGGTGGGCGCTCGACGGCGTGCCGCCTGCGGGGGCCGACTGGTCCGGCGCCGCCGGGCTGTGGGCACCGGACGTGGTGCGGGTGGGCGACGAGTGGCGGATGTACTGGTCCGCGTCGACGTTCGGCTCGCGCACCTCGGCCATCGGCCTGGCGGTCGCGCCGCACCCGACGGGACCGTGGGAGGACCGCGGGCTGGTGGTGACGAGCCTGCACGACGTCGACGGCCCGAACGCGATCGACGCGAACGCGGTGGTCGACACGGACGGCCGGCACTGGCTGGTCTACGGCTCGTTCTTCGGCGGCATCCACGCGCTCGAGCTCGACCCGGCCTCAGGCCTGTCCGTCGGCGACGCGCCTGGGATCCTGCTCGCCCGGCGGCCGCGCAGCGTCGAGGGAGCGGTGGAGGGCGCGTTCGTCCTGCCCCGCCCGGGCGGCGGCTACGCGCTGGTCCTCTCCTACGACTCGCTGTTCTCCACGTACCACGTGCGGGTGGGCGTCTCCGAGTCCGTGACCGGCCCCTACGTGGACCGCGCCGGCCGCGACCTCACTGACCTGGACGGCGACCCCGCCCTCGTCGGCACCCTCATGCTCGCCGGGCACGCGCTGGCCGGCGGACGCGCGTGGCTGGCCCCCGGGCACGCCTCGGTGCTCACCGACGGCGACCGCCAGCTGCTGGTGCACCACGTCCGGGACGCCGGCGACCCCACCCAGCACGAGGTGCAGGTGCGTCGGCTGGTGTGGACCGCCGACGGCTGGCCGGCCGTGTCGCCGCAGCCCTGGGCCGGCGCCGCGGAGCCCGACGACGTGCGACCCACCGACCCGGCCGCGCTGGCCGGCACCTGGGAGCTCGTGACGTTCGACCAGGCCACCGCCGGCGGGGTCGCGACCTCCCGCACCCTGCAGATCGACGACGCGCTCATCGCGACGATCCGGTCGCGCGGCGACGGGCACTTCACGTCCCCTGCCCTCGAGCTCGTGGTCTTCCCCTCGGTCGACGCGGTGCGCGGCGTCAGCACGCTGTCGTTCGCCGGCCTCGACGCGGACGGCAACGCGACGCTCGGCACCCGGGTGGTGGAGCCGTGAGCAGCCTGCCGACGACGCACGACGACCTCGCGGTCGGCGGCTGGGCCGGGCGCGTGATGGTGTTCCTGCGCGTGGCCACCCAGCTGGTCGCCGTGAACGCGCTGGTCGCGCTCGGCACCCTCGCGGGCGGGATCGTCCTGGGCGCCTACCCGGCGCTCGGCGCGGGCGGCGCGGCACTGGCCAGGCTGGCCGGGGGGACGCCGTCGGAGCACCTCTGGCAGGAGTTCTGGGCCGCGTACCGCGCGGGCTTCCGCCGGCTCAACGTGCTCGGCGCACCGCTCACGGTGGGCTTCCTGCTGCTGGCGCTCGACGCGTCCGTGCTCGCCGCCGCGTCCGCCGGTCCCGCGCGGGCCGCGCTCACCGCCGGCGTCGTGGCGCTCACCGGCTACCTGCTCGTCGCGCTCGCCACGCTGGTGCCGGTCGCGCGCAGGTACGAGGGCGTCCCGGCCGCGCGCACGTGGCGGTTCGTCGCCGTCGCGCCCCTGCTCTCCCCGCTGACGGGCCTGGCCGTGCTGGTCGCGTTCGCCGTGCTGGCGGTCACGTTCACCTACGTCACGGTGCTGCTCCCGCTGGTCGGGCTCAGCCTCCCGCTGCTGGTCAGCGGCTGGCTCGTCGACCAGCGGCTGACCGCGCTCGACGCCCGCGCCGCCTGACCGCCCTCACACGGTCGCGGCGCGCTCCGCATCGCTGGTGGCCGCCGCCTGCTCGCCCAGCGTGGACTCCCGGCCGATGATCTGGAAGTCGGTGATGACCTGCTCGAACGGCCTGCCCGGCTCGACCTCCTCGATGCGCGCCAGCAGCAGGTCCACCGCCGTCGTCGCAATCTGCTCGCGACCGGGGGCCACGGTGGTCAGGGTCGGCGAGGAGTAGGCGGTCTCCTCGATGTCGTCGAAGCCGATCACCGCGATCTGCCCCGGGACGTCGATGCGACGCGCGTGGAGCGCGTGCAGGGCGCCGAGCGCGAGGGCGTCGTTGAGGCCGAACACGGCATCGATCTCGACGCCCGAGTCCAGCAGCCGGTTCATCGTCTCCGCGCCGGTCGCCCGGTGCCACAGGCCTGCCTCGCCGACGAGCGCGGGGTCCACCTCCAGGCCGGCCTCCTCGAGCGCCTGCCGGTAGCCCTGCACACGGAGCGCGGCCGAGCCGACGGTCTCCCCCTCGTGCGCGCCGATCACGGCGATGCGGCGGCGCCCCAGGTCCAGCAGGTGCTGGGTGGCGGCCCGCGCGGCCTCGATGTTGTTCATGGTCACGTGGTCCGCAGGCCCGCCGAAGATGCGCTCGCCCAGCAGGACCATCGGGTAGTCGACCCGGAGCGCCTCGGCGTCCTGCGGGCCGAGCTCCAGCGGCGAGAAGATCAGCCCGTCCGTGAAGTGGCGACGCTGCCCGGAGAGCACCTCGAGCTCGCGCTCGCGCACCGACCCGGTCTGCTCGATGAGGACGGTGAGCCCCCGGGCCTCGGCGGCGCGGATCACCGAGTCCGCGAGCTCGGCGAAGTACGGGAGCGACAGCTCCGGCACCGCGAGGCCGATGATGCCGGTCTTGCCGCGACGCAGGTTCCGCGCCGAGATGTTCACCTGGTACCCGAGGTCGGCGATGGCCTTCTCGACGCGCTCCTTGGTGGCCGGCCGGATGTACTGGTAGCCGTTGACCACGTTGGAGACGGTCTTGATGGACACCCCCGCCCGCGCGGCGACCTCGTGCATCGTCACTGCGGTACCGCGCCTCGCCGTGCTCATCGCGCTCTCCCGATCCGTCCGTGCAGTGTCGAAGGCCAGCGTGGCAGACCCAGCCCCGTCACGGTCGCTCCGCCACGGGCAGCCACACGCGCATCGCTCCAGGTCCGCGGCTCCCCCAGCGGTGGTAGGGCACGGCCCGCAACGTGATCCTCCCGGCCGATGTGCCCGGTCTGGGGGTGCCGACGACTCCGGCGGACGCGGCGCGATAGAGCGGCCCGCCGGTCGCCGGTCGGTGGACCGCGACGGCCTCGACGGTGACCAGCGCGTCGACGCCCGCCACCGGGGGCGCCGCGGACAGCGGGCTGCCGGGCAGCAGGGCGAGGTCCTCGAGCACGACCCCGGACGGCAGCCCGGCCTGCTCGACGCAGTAGACGACCGGCCCCCGGCGCAGCGCCACGCAGCCGCGCGCCGCGTCGACGCGCGGGTGAGCCGCCACGGCGACCACGGGCATGGGGAGCTCGAGCTCGACGCGCCGCACAGGACCGGCCACGCGGACGTAGCCCTGCTCGACGACGACGTCGGTGACCGCTCCGTCGACGACGAGCCGCACCGCCGGTACGTCGGCCCAGGCAGGGATCCGCAGTGCCAGGTCCTGCGCCAGCCCGTCGGGACCGGCGTCGACGACCACCCGCCCGTCCCACGGGTACTCGGTGCGGACCCGCAGCAGGGTGGAGCCCACGGTCACGTCGGCGTCCGCGTACAGGTGCAGCTGCACCCCGTCGGCGTCGCGCGTCGCCACGTAGCCCTGCAGCGAGGCGACCAGCCGCGCGAGGTTCGGGGGGCAGCACGCGCACGCGAACCACGGCAGCCGCTCGGCGGGCGCGAACTCGCTCGAGCCGTCGTGCCCGGTCCGCACCTGCAGCGGGTTGGCGTACAGGAAYCCCGTCCCGTCCACCGAGGTCGATGCGGGGATCGCGTTGTAGAGCGTCCGCTCCATCTCGTCGGCGAACCGGCCCTCGCCCGTGAGCAGGAGCATCCGCCACGCCCACTGGAACGTCGCGATCGCGGCGCACGTCTCGGCGTAGGCACGGTCCGGCGGCAGCTCGTAGGGGTCGCCGAACGCCTCGTCCTTGTGCCGCGACCCGGTCCCGCCCGTCACGTACGTGCTGGTGCCCGGCGCCGAGTCCCACAGCCGCAGGAGGTACGCGCGCAGCTCGGGGTCACCGGTCTCGGCGACGACGTCCGCGACACCCGCCGCCAGGTACGCCTGCCGGACCGCGTGCCCGGTCACCTCGGTGACCTCGCGCACCGGCAGGTGGTCCTGGTGGTACGCGGGAGCGAACGGTCCGGACCCGAGCAGGCCGGAGCCGCGCAGGTCCACCTGCCGCCGGGCCAGGTCCAGGTACGACCGCTCGCCCGTGAGCCGGTACAGCTCGACCAGCGCGGTCTCGACCTCGGGGTGTCCGCAGTAACCGTCCTCGCCGCCCTCCCCGAACCGCGCGACGGCCAGGTCCGCGAACCGCCGGGCGACGTCGAGCAGGTCGGTGCGGCCCGTGGTCCGCACGCGTGCCACCGCCGCCTGCACCAGGTGACCGAGCACGTACAGCTCGTGCCCCCAGCGCAGGTCGGCGAACACCTCGTCGCCGCTGTAGAGGGTGTGCAGGTAGCCGTCCTCGCGCTGCGCCGCGGCCAGCAGGTCCACCAGCTCGCGCGCGCGGTCCTCCCACGGCTGGTCGTCGGGCAGCCGGCCGGCCTCCCACGCCAGCGCCTCGAGCGCCTTGTAGACGTCCGAGTCGACGAAGTTGAATCCCCGGTGGGCGGCCTCGGAGCGCCCGACCAGGCGACGGAAGTTGTCGACCGTGCCGGCCGACTCGAGCTGCGCGAGCACGTGCGGGATCGTGGCGTCCCGGTTCACCGACTGCCAGCGGCCCAGGAACGAGCCCGGGTCGAGCGCGACGGCGTCGAACGGGAGGGGCGCCCGGCGGACGACACCGGCTCGCGGCACCGTCGGGCCGTCCACGACCGCGGTCGGCGTCGACATCGGGCTCCTGGTGGCGTGGGGCACACTCGAACTCTACATCGTTGTAGAAGCGTCGGACCTCAGTCCGGGCGACAAACACGACGGGCCCGGCAGATGCCGGGCCCGTACGTCGGAGCAGGCGACCTCGCGGCCGCCCGGGCTCACTTCTTGTTACGACGCTGGTGGCGCGTCTTGCGCAGCAGCTTGCGGTGCTTCTTCTTGGCCATCCGCTTGCGGCGCTTCTTGATGACGGAGCCCATGGGTCCTCACTTCGCTTCCGATGGAGGCCCGGCGACGGGCCGTTCTGGTGGTCGATCGACGCGTAGAAGAGATCGAGTGCAATCGAGTCGCCCACGCACGAACAAAGTCCGAGGCTCTACCTTACGCGATCCGGAGGGTGCCGGACGACGCGCGGGCTCTTACGAGCTCCGTCGGTCCTCGTCGCGCACCTCGACGGCCGGCGACGTGGCGAGATAGTGGTCCAGCGCGTCCTGCGGGACGCGGAACGAGCGGCCGACGCGGACGCCGGGGAGCTCGCCGGAGTGCAGCAGACGGTAGACCGTCATCTTCGAGACGCGCATGACGTCCGCGACCTCGAGCACGGTGAGGAATCGCGTGCGGCCGGGCTGGTCGCGCTGGTCGCTCATGTCGTCACCCGTTCCGCCCGGCGCGCGGCGGGCCCGCGCACCCACCCTGCGGGTGCCGGCTCAGCCTAGTGGCCCCTGGGACGCACGGGAAAGAGGGGACGCCTGGGACTTCGCCCGTGTGGCCCAGCGGCTCAGTCGTGCTCGGGGTCCAGCCCCAGCGACGGGAAGACGGCCGCGCGGGTCGCCCGGATGGTGCGGTCGACGTCGTCCGCGGGGTCGTACCCGCTCGCCCACGGGCTGAACGTCGCGTCGCGGTCGTCGGTCATCCGGTCCGGACCCAGCCGCCCGTACCTCTCCCGCACCAGCGAGCGCCACTCCTCCGGGATCTCGGTGGCGGGGTCGACGGGGTGGTGCGTCGCGATGGCGAGCAGGTGCGTCCACGACCGCGGCACCACGTCGACCACCGCGTAGCCGCCACCGCCGAGCGCCAGCCAGCGACCGCCCGCCACCTCGTGCGCGAGCTCGTGCAACAGCTCCGCGGCCCGCCGCTGGCCGTCCAGGCTCACCCGCAGATGCGTGAGGGGGTCGAGGGTGTGCGTGTCGCAGCCGTGCTGGGTGACCAGCACGTCCGGGGCGAACTCGCGCACCACGGCGGGGACCACGGCGTCGATGGCCCGGAGCCAGCCGGCGTCGCCCGTGCCGGACGGCAGCGCGACGTTGACGGACGTGCCCTCGGCGCCGAGCCCGCCGGTCTCGCGCGCGTGTCCCGTGCCCGGGAACAGGGCGTGACCGGTCTCGTGCAGCGAGACGGTGAGCACGCGGGGGTCGTCCCAGAACACCGACTGGACGCCGTCCCCGTGGTGCGCGTCGATGTCGACGTAGGCCACGCGCTCCGCCCCGGCGTCCAGCAGCGCCACGATGGCCACCGCCGCGTCGTTGTAGACGCAGAACCCCGACGCCGCCGACGGCATCGCGTGGTGCAGGCCACCGGTGACGTTGACGGCGTGCTCCGCCCGTCCCTCCCAGACGGCGAGCGCCGAGTCGACCGACCCCTGGACCACCATGGCGGAGGCCTCGTGCATGTGCGGGAAGACGGGGTCGTCGCTGGAGCCCAGGCCGAACGAGAGGTCGGGGGTGCCGTCGTCGGACGCCCGGTGCACCGCGGCGACGTAGGCGGGGTCGTGCACGGTCTGCAGGAGCTCGTCCGAGGCCTCCTTCGCGCCCACCAGCTCCACGTCGGGCCCGGTGAGCAGGCCGAGGGACTCGGCCAGCCGGATGGTGAGGTCCAGCCGCTCCGACGTCATGGGGTGCCCGTGGCCGAAGTCGTACGCGAGCATCTCGCGCGACCAGACCACGCGCACGGGTGCCGACGACGTCATGGGCTCACCGTCGCACCCGACGCTCCCGCTGTCGATCCGACGCGGCCGTGCCCGTCGCGCGCCTGTCGGGTCGAACCACACGCCCGGGGCGTGCCAGAGTTGCCCCGACCGGCGAGCGCCGGGCCGGTTGCGGGAGGTGTGATGGCGCGGGGTGGCCCGGGCGTGGCGTGGCGGTGGCGTGAGTACGTCGACCGCTCCGCACGGCAGTCCCCCGCCCGCCTCGCCCTCGGCGTGTTCGCCCTCGTGATCGCGGGGGTCACCGCCGGCCTCTACGCACCGTGGGCGACCGCGAGCGGCCGTCAGGCGCCGTTCGTCGACGCGCTGTTCACCGCGGCGTCCGCCAGCACCGTCACCGGCCTGGTCGTGGTCCCCACCGGCGAGTACTGGTCGACCTGGGGCCTGGTCGTCATCCTGATCGCCATCCAGATCGGCGGCCTCGGCGTCATGACGCTCGCGTCGCTGCTCGGCATGGCGGTGTCCCGGCGGATCGGCCTCACGCAGCGCCTGCTCGTCTCGTCGGAGACCAAGGAGACGCGGCTCGGCGAGGTCGGCTCGCTGGTCAGGACCGTCATCATCACGTCCGTCTCCCTCGAGCTGATCATCGCGATCGTGCTCTTCCCGCGGTTCCTCATGTTCGACGAGGACCTGGGTGAGGCGGCGTGGCACTCGATCTTCTACGCGGTCTCGTCGTTCAACAACGCCGGCTTCGTGCCCACCCCGTACGGGCTCGAGCCCTTCGTGTCGGACTGGTGGGTGCTGATGCCGATCATCGTCGGCGTCTTCATCGGCTCGCTCGGGTTCCCCGTCATCCTCAACGTGGCCCGCAACCTGCGCGAGCCGCGCCGCTGGAGCCTGCACTCCAAGCTGACCGTGACCACCAGCCTCGGCCTCGTGGTCGCGGGGTCGATCCTCGTCGCCGCGTTCGAGTGGACCAACCCGGGCACGTTCAAGCCGCTGGGCCCCAGCGCCACCGCGCTCGCCTCGCTGTTCGCCGGCGTCATGCCGCGGTCGGGCGGGTTCTCGACAGTGAACGTCGGGGAGATGCACGAGAGCACGTGGCTGCTCATGGACGCCCTGATGTTCGTCGGTGGCGGCTCGGCCTCCACCGCGGGCGGCATCAAGGTCACGACGCTCGCCGTGATGCTGCTCGCGATCCTGGCCGAGGGGCGCGGCGACAAGGACGTCGAGGCCTACGGGCGGCGGATCCCGCGCGAGGCCCTGCAGGTCGCGATCGCCGTCTCGCTGGTCTCGGCCACACTGGTGCTGGTCTCGTCGCTGCTTCTCCTGGCCATCACCAACCTCACCCTGGACAAGGTGCTCTTCGAGGTCATCTCCGCGTTCGCCACGTGCGGCCTGTCCACCGGCATCACGCCGACCCTGCCGACCCCGGCGAAGTACGTGCTCACCGTGCTCATGTTCATCGGCCGGACCGGCACGATGACGCTTGCGGCCGCGCTCGCGCTGCGCAACCGTCGTCGGGTGATCCGGCTACCAGAAGAGAGGCCGATCATTGGCTGACAGATTCGGCGACTCGCTCAAGGGGCCGCAGAACGCACCGCGCACACCCAAGAAGGACTCGGGCGTGCTCGTCATCGGGCTCGGCCGGTTCGGGTCCGCCATCGCGGCGACCCTGGACCGGCTCGGCCAGGACGTGCTCGCCGTCGAGCGCAACCCGGAGCTGGGGGCCCAGTGGGCCGGCCGGGTCGCGCTCGTCGAGGCCGACGCCGCCAACCCCGAGGCCCTCGAGCAGCTCGGGGCGCGCGAGTTCCCCGTGGCCGTCGTCGGCGTCGGGTCCTACCTCGAGGCGTCCGTCCTGATCACCGGCAACCTGGTCGACATCGGCGTGCCGCAGATCTGGGCCAAGGCCGTCAGCAACGAGCACGCGCGCATCCTGCAGCGCATCGGCGCGCACCACGTGGTGCTCCCCGAGGCCGACGCCGGCGCGCGCGTGGCCCACCTGGTGTCCGGCAAGCTGCTCGACTACATCGAGGTCGAGGACGGGTTCACCATCGTGAAGATGCGCCCGCCGAAGGAGACGCAGGGGTTCACGCTCGCGCAGTCGAAGGTGCGCGAGCGCTACGGCGTGACCGTGATCGGGGTGAAGAGCCCCGGCATCGACTTCGTGTACGCGACTCCGGAGGCGCTACCGAGCTCGGCGCGGATCACCGATCTCGCGCGCGGGCGGGGACAGAGGTGCGCGGGGTGGGCGGCGGTGCGCTCAGCGGCGGCGGATCACCAGGAGGCGCTGCAGGACCACGAAGATCAGCAGCAGCGCGCCGATGAAGATCTTGGTCCACCACGAGCTGAGCGTGCCCTGGAACGTGATGATCGTCTGGATCAGACCCAGCACCAGCACGCCGAGCACCGACCCGAGCACGAAGCCGCTGCCGCCCGTGAGCAGCGTCCCGCCGATGACCACCGCGGCGATGGCGTCGAGCTCCATGCCGACGCCGGTCAGGGCGTACCCCGAGCGCGAGAAGATCGCGAACAGCAGGCCGCCGAGCCCCGCGCAGGTCCCGCTGATGACGTAGACCAGCACCTTGGTGCGCGCGACCGGCAGGCCCATGAGCTTCGCGGACTGCTCGCTGCCCCCGATCGCGTACACGGTGCGGCCGAACCGGGTGTAGTGCAGCGTCACGAAGGCGATCGCCACGACCGCCAGCGCGATGACGCCGCTCGGGGTGATCACCAGGCCGTCCTCGGTCCCCCAGCGGGTGCGGGCCAGGGCGACGATGGTCGGGTCGGTGATCGGGATCGACTCGGGCGCCACGATGTAGCACAGACCCCGCGCCAGGAACATCGCCGCCAGGGTGGCGATGAAGGGTTGTATCTCGAACACGTGGACCATCACCCCGACGGCCAGGCCGATGACCGTGCCGACGAGGATGACCAGCGGGATCGCCACGGCGGCGCCGTAGCCGTGCGAGAACATCCACGCGGCGACGCACCCCGACAGCGCGACGACGGCGCCGACGGACAGGTCGATGCCCCCGGTGAGGATCACGAACGTCATGCCGACGGCGATCACCACGAGGAACGAGTTGTTGATGAGCACGTTGGCCATCACGCGGCCGGTGAGGAAGTTCTCGTACCGCGAGCCGCCGATGGCCAGCATGATGATCAGGACGACCACGGTGCCGATGACCGGCAGGTAGCGCTCGTCGACGCGGAACCGCCGGACGCGGGAGCCCAGGGACGGCGGGGCGTCGGCGGGCCGGGTGAGCTGGTCGGTGGTCATCAGGCCGGGACCTCCACAGGAGCAGGGGCGACAGCTCGTCTGCGGGCCCGCATCTTGTGCCTGACCACCGGCGACTGCAGCAGGCAGACCAGGATGACGACGAGCGCCTTGAACAGGGACACCGCGTTGGCGGGGATGCCCAGGATGGTCACCGAGAAGGTCAGCGTGGTGATCACGAGGACGCCGACGAGCGTGCCGACCAGCGAGAACTTGCCGCCGGCCAGCGAGGTGCCGCCGATGACGACCGCGAGGATCGCGTCGAGCTCGATGAACAGCCCGGCGTTGTTGGCGTCGGCCGCCATGATGTCGGAGCTGCGGATGAACCCGGCGACGCACGCGAAGAACGCGCACAGGATGTAGACGGTCCAGATGATCGTCCGCGCGCGCACGCCCGCCAGCCGCGAGGCGACCGGGTTGATGCCGACCGACTCGATGAGCACGCCGAGCGCCGTGCGCCGGGTGATCAGCGCGGTGACGAGGAAGAAGAACCCGGCGATCAGCGCGGCGACGGGCAGCCCCAGCCAGTAGCCGGTGGCGATCGTCTTGTAGGGCGCGCTGGTCACGGTGGTGATCTGACCGCCGGTGATGAGCATCGCGATGCCCCGGCCGGCCGTCATGATCACGAGGGTCGCGATGATCGGCTGGATCCCGACGACGGCGACGAGGAACCCGTTGAACACGCCGATGAGCAGGCACACGAGCACGGCACTGCCGATCGCGGACAGGACGACGGCCAGCGACCCCGGGTCGTCGGACGCGGCGATCTGGGACAGCGCGACCGCGCCGGCGATCGCCATCACGGCGCCGACGGACAGGTCGATGCCCCGCGTGGCGATGACGAGCGTCATGCCCAGCGCCACCAGCAGCAGCACGCTGGACCGCCGCAGGATGTCGATCGGCCCCCCGTACAGGTGCCCGTCGCGCACGGCGATGTCCAGGAACGTGTTCGACTTGAGCACGCAGGCCAGCAGCAGCACGGCCAGCGCGACGACGGGCCAGAACAACCGGTGCCGGGTGACGGCTCCGACGGCGCTCATGACTGCCCTCCGCTCGCGATGAGGTGGACGACGTCGTCGGTGGTGACGTCGTCGGAGTTGGTGATCTGGGCGACGAGCCTGCGGTCGCGCAGCACGGCGATGCGGTGCGAGAGGCGCAGCACCTCCTCGAGCTCGGCGGAGATGAACACGACCGCCATGCCCTGCGCCRCCAGGTCCGCGACGAGCCGCTGGATCTCGGCCTTGGCGCCGACGTCGATGCCGCGGGTGGGCTCGTCGAGCAGCAGGAGCTTCGGGGCCGTGGCCAGCCAGCGCGCGAGCAGCACCTTCTGCTGGTTGCCGCCGGACAGGTTGCCCGCGATCGCGTCGGGGTTGGCGGGCCGRATGCCGAGGGCCTCGATGTAGCGGTTCACCACCTCGTCGGACTTGCGCTTCGAGATCCGGCGCAGCCAGCCGCGGTCGGCCTGGAGGCCGAGCACGATGTTCTCCCGCACGGTCAGGTCGCCGACGATGCCCTCGGTCTTGCGGCTCTCCGAGGAGTAGACGATGCCGCGCGACAGGGCCGTGCGCGGGGTCCGCATCTTCGTGGGCGTCCCCTCCACGCGGATCTCGCCGGTGTCCGCGTGGTCGGCGCCGTAGAGCAGGCGAGCGAGCTCCGTGCGGCCCGAACCGAGCAGACCCGCGAGCCCGACGACCTCGCCGGCATAGACGTCGAGGTCGAACGGCTCGATCGTGCCCTTGCGGCCGAGGCCGATGGCCTGCACGTACGGCTGGGTGTCCGCGCGCTCGGCGACCGAGCGCTTGGGTGCCTCCTCGAGCTGCTCGAGCACCTCGAGCGCCCGGCCGATCATCTTCTGCACGAGCTCGACGCGGGGCAGCTCCGCCGTCAGGTACTCCCCGACGAGCGCGCCGTTGCGCAGGACCGTCATGCGGTCGCTGATCTCGTACACCTGGTCGAGGAAGTGCGAGACGAACAGGATGGCGACGCCGCGGCGGCGCAGGTCGCGCACCACGCGGAACAGCCGGGCCACCTCGTCGGCGTCGAGGCTGGACGTCGGCTCGTCGAGGATGAGCACACGGGCGTCGACGACCATCGCGCGCGAGATCGCGACCAGCTGCTGCACGGCCAGCGAGTGAGCAGACAGCGACGACTTCGGGTCGATGTCGAGGTTCATGGTCCGCAGGTGCTCGCGGGCGGCCGCGCGGGTGCGCCGCCAGTCGACGACGCCGGCCCGGCGCACCTCGTGGCCGAGCATGATGTTCTCCGCCACGGACAGGTTGTCGCAGAGGTTGACCTCTTGGTAGACGGTGCTGATCCCCGCGGCCTGCGCCTGCGCGGGACCGGCGAAGGTGCGCTCCTGGCCGTCGATGACGATCTGGCCGGAGTCGATCGTGTACACGCCGGTGAGGGCCTTGATCAGGGTGGACTTGCCGGCGCCGTTCTCGCCCATCAGGGCGTGCACCTCGCCGGGGAACAGCCGGAAGTCGACGCCGTCCAGCGCCTTGACCCCGGGGAAGGTGATGGAGATCCCCGACATCGCCACGATCGGGGCGGCGTCCGGGGTGCTCACAGCAGTGTCGTCGGTCATCGTCGACCTTTCGTCCGAGCCGGTCCCACGGTACCGGCAGGGCGGTGGGG
>NZ_JBFUHU010000091.1:0-18343 GCF_056402235.1 Cellulomonas sp. P4_B5_2 | reverse complement strand
CGTCTCGGCGCGGGGGCGCGGGCTCGTGCAGACCGCGACCGGAGGCGTCGACCTCCTGCTCGCCGCCACCCCCGTCCTGCTGGCCGGTGCCGCGACCGTGCTGGTGGCGCGGGCGCTGCCGCCCACGCTGCGCGGGCTCTCCGGCTTCGCCGCGCGTCGGCGGGGGCTGGTACCCGTCGTCGCGACCGCCCGCGCGGGCCAGACCGCCGGCACACGCATCCCCCTGCTCACCCTCACGATCGCGATCGCCCTCGTCGTGTTCTGCGGCACGACCGCCGTCACCGTCACCGCAGGGCAGGACGAGGCCGCGGACCTCGTGGTCGGGGCCCAGGTCCGCGTGGACGGGGACCTCGACCCGCTCGTCGTCGCGCAGCTGCGGGACGCTCCGGGCGTGACCGCCGTCGCGGGCGCCACGACCCTCAGCTCGCGGACCTTCGGCCGGTCGAGCGGCGTCAAGGCCCAGGTGCTGCTGGTGGACTCGGCCGCCCTGGCGCAGATCCTGGCCGCCCACGACCGCCCGGTGGACCCGGGCCTGAGCACTCTCGGTTCCGCCGTCGACGACGGTGTCCCCGCGCTGATCTCGCCGTCGTTGCTGAGCACCGCCGAGCTCATCGCACCCGCCCTCATGGGCGAGGAGGACTTCGTCGACCTCCGGGTGGTCGGCACCGCGGAGAACCTGCCCGTCGTCCCCCAGAGCTCCTCGACCCTGGCGGGCACCGCGGGCGTCGTGCTCGTCGACCGCGAGGCGTTCGCCGCCGTCTCGGGGGACGAGGTGGCCGTGACGACGACGTGGGTGGACGGGCCGGGTGCCCTGACCGCCGTGCGGGCGGCGGGACTCGCCGACGAGGCCGGCACGACCGTGACCGAGCGTGACGAGTGGTTGAGCACCTGGCGGGCGTCGCCCCTCAACGCGGGCCTCCTCGCGCTCCTGGTCGCGACGGGTCTGATCCTCGCGGGGTACGCGGCCCTCGGGCTCGTGCTGACGGTCGTCGCCACGAGCCGTGAGCGCGGCCGCACCCTGTCGGCCCTGCGCACGCTCGGCCTGGACGCGCGCACGGCGCGGGCGATGACGTTCGGGGAGCTGGCGCCGCTGGCGCTCGCCGCGGTGSTGACGGGGACGGCCATCGGCATCGTCGTGCCCTGGCTGCTCACCGGCGCGCTCGGGCTCGACCTGCTCACCGGCCACCCCGCGGCGACGTCGTTGCAGGTCACCTGGGTCCCGATCGTCGGTGCGGCGGCTGTCGTGCTCGCCGCCCTGGCGATCGCGGTGGCGGTGGAGTCCGCCGTGCGCCGGCGGGACCGGCTCGGCGAGGTGCTGCGGGTGGGCGAGAGATGAACCGGACGACACGGTGGAGGCACCGATGACAGTCACGCAGGACGAGCCCACCCTCAGCGCGCTCGAGGAGCGCGCCCGGCAGCGCACGGGGGCGTTCGGCGAGCACGCGCTCATCGTGTGCGATTCGCTGGTGCGCATCTACCAGTCCGAGGGCGTCGAGGTGCAGGCCCTGCAGGGCCTGGACCTGCTGGTCGAGGACGGCGAGCTGGTCGCGATCGTCGGGGCCTCCGGTTCCGGCAAGTCGACCCTGCTGTCCGTGCTGTCGGGCCTCGACGTCCCCACGGCGGGCAAGGTGCGCGTGGGGCCGTGGGACCTCATGGCGATGTCCAGCGCGCAGCGCGTGGAGTACCGGCGCTCGATGGTCGGGTTCGTCTGGCAGCAGACCGCCCGCAACGTGGTGCCCTACCTGACCGCCACGGAGAACGTGGCCTTCCCCATGGCGCTCGCCGGGGTCCGCCGCAAGGAGCGCGACCGCCGGGCCGCCGAGCTGCTGGACGTCCTCGGCGTGGGCTACTGCTCCGACCGCCGACCGGGCCAGATGTCCGGCGGTGAGCAGCAGCGCGTCGCCATCGCGGTCGCCCTGTCGAACGCCCCGCGGGTGCTCTTCGCCGACGAGCCGACAGGGGAGCTCGACTCCGCCACCTCCCACGACGTCCTGGAGGGCCTGCGGACCGTGAACCGCGAGCTGGGCACCACGGTCGTCGTCGTCACGCACGACCCGGGTGTCAGCGAGCACGTGCAGCGCACGGTGGCCATCCGCGACGGGCGCACCAGCTCCGAGACCGTGCGGCGCACGCACACCCGGGAGGACGGCAGCGAGCACGTGGTCAGCGAGGAGCTCGCGGTCCTCGACCGGGCGGGCCGGGTGCAGCTGCCTCGCGAGTACCGGGAGGCCCTGAACCTGGTGGGCCGGGTCCGGCTCGCCCTGGAGGAGTCGCACGTCTCGCTCTGGCCGGACCGGCCGGCACCGCACACCGCCCCCCGGGCACCGGGCCGGCACTCCGTTCGCACGGACGAGGACACCCCATGACCGTCATCAGCACCGAGCCCGTCGTCCGGGTCGAGGGCGTCAGCCGGACGTACGGCTCGGGCTCGGCCGCGGTGCACGCCCTGCGGGACGTCTCGTTCACGATCGCTCCCGGAGAGCTGGTCGCGCTGGTGGGTCGCTCGGGCTCGGGCAAGACCACGTTGCTGAACGTGGTCGGGGGCCTGGACCGGCCCGACGAGGGCCGCGCGGTCGTCGACGGCCGCGAGGTCTCGTCCCTGGACGAGCGCGGGCTGGTGGAGCTGCGCCGGGACGTCGTCTCGTTCGTGTTCCAGACGTTCGGGCTGGTGCCCGTGCTCTCGGCCGCCGAGAACGTCGGGGTGCCCCTGCGTCTGCGCAAGCTGCCGGCCAAGGACCGCGAGGCCCGGGTGCAGCTCCTGCTCGACCTCGTGGGTCTGGGTCCGCACGCGCTGCAGCGCCCCGGCGAGCTGTCCGGAGGCCAGCAGCAGCGCGTGGCGATCGCCCGGTCGCTGGCCAACTCGCCGCGGCTGCTGGTGGCCGACGAGCCCACCGGTCAGCTGGACACCRAGACCGGCACCGCCGTGATGGCCCTCATCCGCGCGGTGGTCGAGGCCGAGGGGATGACCGCGATCGTGTCCACGCACGACCCGCTGATGGTGTCGCTGGCCGACCGCGTGCTGCACATCGCCGACGGGCGGCTGGTCGAGGGCTGACGCCGACAGGTCAGGCGGGACGCAGCACGAGGCGACCGACGGGGTTCAGCCACGACGTGCGGGCGAGCCGCCGCTCGCGCACGACGGACGTGCCCGTCCCGAGCGACGCGGCCACGGACTCCTCCTGCGGGAGCGCCCACCGGACGTCGTAGACCCACGCCTGCCCGCCGGGCCGGAGAACCCGTCGAACCTCCCGCAGGCCGGCGTCCACGTCGGCCCAGTGGTGCTGGCTGAGGGTGGACACGACGACGTCGAAGGTGGCGTCGGGCCAGGGCAGCGCCGCGACGTCGGCGACCGCGAAGGTCACGCCAGGGGTCGCCGTCTGCTGCGCCCAGGCGATCATCTCGGGCGAGACGTCGATCGCGTCGATCCGGAGCCCCGGAGCGGACTCGGCGATGCGACGCGGCATCGTCCCGGGTCCGGTGCCGACGTCGAGCACGCGCGCTCCGTCGGGCAGCCGCAGGGAAGTGACGTCGCGGGCGACCCGACGGTAGAGCCGGCCCGACAGGTGACCGGAGACGCGCTCGTACCGGCCCGGGTCGTTCATCGGCCCCATCCCGTAGGCGTGCGGGGTCAGGCGGCCGTGCAGACGGCCACGCCCGTGCTGGTGGCTGGGGTGCTGGTCGGTGTCGGTCATGGAGCTTCTCCCCTACAGTTGTGCGTCACAACTCTTACGACGACAGTAGGCGAAACAGTTGTACAACACAACCTTTCCCGACGACGACCTGAGCCGGTTCTTCCAGCAGCTCGCGCGCTCGAGCGGCCTGCTGGAGACGGTCCAGACCCCGCACGAGCACGCCGGGGTGCGGCTCTCGATGTCCGAGACCTTCGCGCTCGGCGAGCTGGCCGCCGCCGGGCCCCTGTCGCAGCAGGAGCTCGCCGACCGGATGGGGCTGGAGAAGAGCACGGTCAGCCGCCTCGCCGCCGGGATGGAAGGGCGTGGGTGGCTGCGCCGGGAGCGCCAGGCCGACAACCGTCGCCTGTACCGCCTGGAGCTCACGTCGGAGGGCAGCGACGTCGCCGAGCGCGTGGGCGCGGAGCTCCGGGAGCACCACGGCCGGCTGCTCGCGCGCCTGACCGCGCAGGAGAGGCACGCGCTGGGCGTCGGGCTCGGCGCGCTGGTCCGCGAGCTGGACGCGGCGCACAGGCGCAGCTGAACGCCCGGGCTCCCGGCGTGCGGGGAGCCCGGGCGTCCAGGGTCGATCAGACCTCGATGCCCTCCAGCAGCTCGGTGACCAGCGCGGCGACCGGCGAGCGCTCCGAGCGGGTGAGCGTGATGTGCGCGAACAGCGGGTGGCCCTTGAGCGCCTCGATCACCGCGGCGACCCCGTCGTGCCGGCCGACGCGCAGGTTGTCACGCTGGGCCACGTCGTGCGTGAGCACCACCCGCGAGCTCTGCCCGATGCGGGACAGCACGGTCAGCAGGACGTTGCGCTCGAGCGACTGGGCCTCGTCGACGATGACGAACGCGTCGTGCAGCGAGCGTCCGCGGATGTGGGTGAGCGGCAGGACCTCGAGGATGTCGCGGTCCATGATCTCCTCGACGACCTCCTTGGACACCAGCGCCCCGAGGGTGTCGAACACGGCCTGCGCCCAGGGGTTCATCTTCTCGTCGGCGCTGCCGGGCAGGTAGCCCAGGTCCTGGCCGCCGACCGCGTACAGGGGCCGGAACACCATGACCTTGCGGTGCTGCCGACGCTCGAGCACCGCCTCGAGGCCCGCGCACAGGGCCAGCGCCGACTTGCCGGTGCCCGCCCGGCCGCCGAGCGAGACGATGCCGATCTCCTCGTCGAGCAGCAGGTCGATCGCGATCCGCTGCTCCGCGCTGCGGCCGTGCAGGCCGAACACGTCCTGGTCACCTCGGACCAGCTGCACGTGCTTGTCCGCGGTCACGCGGCCGAGGGCCGACCCGCGCGGGCTGTGCAGCACGACGCCGGTGTGGCAGAGCATGTCGTTCGGGGACTGGTTGCCGCCGCTGAAGCCGCTGGCCACGTCGGCCAGGGGCACCGACTCGTGCTCCCAGAGCGCCGCCATCTGCTGCTCGGCCAGGTCGAGGGCGTCCATCCCGGTCCACCCGGAGTCGACCGCCAGCTCGGCGCGGTACTCCTCGGCGCACAGCCCGACGGCCGACGCCTTGACGCGCATCGGGAGGTCCTTCGACACGACGACGACATCGCGCCCCTCGGCCGCCAGGTTGGCCGCGACGGCGAGGATCCGGGTGTCGTTGTCGCCCAGGCGGAAGCCGTCCGGCAGCACGGAGGGGTCGGTGTGGTTGAGCTCGACCCGCAGGGTGCCGCCGTCGTCGTTCAGGGGGATGGGGGTGTCGAGCCGGCCGTGCTCGATCCGCAGGTCGTCGAGCATCCGCAGCGCGGACCGGGCGAAGTAGCCGAGCTCGGCGTGGTGCCGCTTGCCCTCGAGCTCCGTGATGACGACGACGGGGAGGACCACGTCGTGCTCCGCGAACCGCAGGATCGCCCGCGGGTCTGAGAGGAGCACCGAGGTGTCGAGCACGTGGGTCTTGCGGCCATCGGCCGTGTGGACGTCCAGCTGGTCGGTCGTGGACTGGGGGTCGTTCTGCGCCTTGCTGACCACGGCAGGCTCCCTCCGGCGCTACGTGCGCCGTGACGGGCACCGGACACCGGCGTCCTGCCAGAGCAGGACCACGCACCGACGTACGGCGACGGGACGGGGGCGGTCGGCCCCTCCGGGAACAGAGGGCCGGATCCGGCCCTCCTCCCGGAGCGGATGCTCCATGGGCTGGCCTCCCGGGGACAACGGTCGCTGTCCTCTACGGCGGAACATAAGCCCGGGGTCCGAGGTCTCCGGCACGACACGCGAAGTGGTTACACGCTGTTCACCTGGCAGGTTCGGCCGCCGATCGGCGACACATGGCAGAACCCCAGGTGAGGGCGGCTGTCAGGGCCCAGGGGGGCTCGTCGGCCCCCGACACAATTAACCCGGACGGAGTCAGCGACCGCCGCGACGCTCCCGGGCGGCGTAGGCGCGGACCGCCCGCAGGAAGTCCACGCGCCGGAAGTCGGGCCAGTAGGCCTCGCAGAAGTAGAACTCCGAGTGCGCGCTCTGCCAGAGCAGGAACCCGCCGAGCCGCTGCTCCCCCGAGGTTCGGATCACCAGCTCGGGGTCCGGCTGCCCCTTGGTGTACAGGTGCTCGGCGATGTGCTCGACGTCGAACGCCTCGGCGAGCTCGTCCAGGCTGGACCCGGCATCCGCGTGCTTGCGCAGGAACGACTTCACGGCGTCGGCGATCTCGCGCCGACCCCCGTACCCGACGGCGATGTTGACGTGCAGACCGACGACGCCGGCGGTGGCGTCCTGGGCCGAGACGAGCGCCTTGACCGTGTGGTCGGGGAGCAGGTCCAGCGCGCCCACCGCCTGGATCCGCCAGCGTCCGGTGGCGGCGAGCGCCCCGACCGCGTCCTCGATGATCGCGAGCAGCTGCTCGAGCTCGTCGGCGCCCCGGGAGAGGTTGTCCGTGGAGAGCATCCACAGCGTCACCACCTCGACGCCGATGTCCTCGCTCCACTCGAGCAGGTCGGCGATCTTGTCGGCCCCGGCCTGGTGCCCGTGCCGCGTCGACTCGCCCACGCTGCGCGCCCAGCGCCGGTTCCCGTCGAGGATGACCCCGACGTGGCGCGGGAGTCCGTCCTTGGGGAGCGACGCAGCGAGCTGGCGTTCGTACAGCCCGTAGAGCGGACGGGGCAGACGCACGCGCACTCCCTTGGATCAGGCGACCGGAACCCGCTCACCGTACTCGCCGAGCGGGTCGTCCGGGCCCGGTCGGCCGTCCCGGAAGGAGTGCGCCGGGTAGGTGGACGCGGCCGTGCGCGGTACGTTCAGGAGGGTGCCGACGAGGTCCGGGATCGACCGCGTCACATCGAGCCCCACGCGGTCGACACCCTTACCTACGGTGTCGTAACCTACGGAGTCGTAGGTTCCCCGCTGACGAAGAGAGTCCGGCTCATGAGCTCCACCCCCGCGTCCGCTCCGGGACAGAAGCCGGGAACGGTCCTGGGCGGTCATGACGAGCCGGACGGCGTCGTCGAGCGGGTCGCCGAGAGCATCAAGCCGCACCTGCGGGGCTGGATCCACGCGGGCGTCACGCCGTTCGTGATCGTCGCGTCGATCGTGCTGGTCGTGCTCTCGCCCACGCCGATGGCCAAGTGGTCCACCGCGGTGTTCGGCCTCACCGCGATCATGCTCTTCGGCACCAGCGCCGTGTACCACCGGGGCCACTGGTCCCCGACGACCGCAGCCGTGCTGCGCCGGCTGGACCACACCAACATCTTCCTGATCATCGCGGGCACCTACACCCCGCTGTCGGTTCTCCTGCTGCCCGCGGACACCGCCCGCACGCTGCTGATCGTCGTGTGGACCGGCGCCCTGATCGGGACGCTGGCACGCATCTTCTGGCTGGGCGCACCGCGGTGGGTCTACGTGCCCGTGTACGTGGCGCTCGGCTGGGTGGCCGTCTGGTTCTTCCCCGAGTTCTACCGCTCGGGAGGGCTCGCGATCGTCCTGCTCATCGCCGGCGGCGGGCTCGCGTACACGGTCGGCGCGATCGTCTACGGCACCAAGCGGCCCAACCCGAGCCCGCGCTGGTTCGGGTTCCACGAGATCTTCCACGTGCTCACCGTGGTCGGGTACGGGTGCCACTACATCGCGGTGTCGATCGCGTCGTACGGCTCCGCCTGAGCCTCAGGCGACCGGCACCACCGTGTAGCGCCGGTTGGCCAGCGACGGGTTCTGCTCCCGGACGCGCAGCAGCGCCGCACCGTCCAGGTCCACGGTCCGCACCTGCGGCGTGTCGTCCATCTCCAGCCCGACGACGCCGTCCGGCGCGACGACGAGCGAGCGACCGGTGACGCCCTTGCCTGCCTGCCCGACGGCCACCACGGCGGCGGTGTTCTCGATGGCGCGCGCGATCGCGAGCGTGCGCCAGTGCATGGCCTTGAGCTCCCCGGCGGCCCAGGCGGCGGGCACGACGAGCACCTGCGCGCCCGCGTCGACCAGCCGGCGCGCCGACTCCGGGAACCGCAGGTCGTAGCAGGTCAGCACCCCGAACGTGAGGCCGCCGATCTCGAGCACCAGCGGCGGGGCGTCCACGGGACCGGGCACCAGCCGGTCCGACTCCCGCTGCCCGAACGCGTCGTACAGGTGCACCTTGCGGTAGACCCCGGCCAGCTCCCCGGCTCCGTCCACCGCCACGACCGCGTTCACCGCGCGGCCGTCGTCGCCGTCGCCGGGCAGGGTCGTGCCCGCCAGCACCGCCACGCCCGTCGCCCTCGCGCGACTGCGCAGCATCGTGACGAACGGTCCGTCGAGCGGCTCCGCGTGCTCGGCGCCGACGCCGCGGGGGTCGAAGCCGGAGGCGTACTCCGGCACCACGAGCAGGTCCGCCCTGGTCCGCGCCGCGGTGCGGAACGCGTCCTCGACCACCTGGCGGTTGGCCGTGTGGTCGTCGCTGACCTGCAGCTGCGCCACGGTCACCCGCACCGACGGGCGCTGCGGCGGCTCGGGCACGGTGCTCACCGAGAGGGCCTTCCCGGCTCGTCGTCGGGGTGGACGTCCTTGGGCGCGACCTCGACGTCCGCGTCGACCTCGAGGTCGGGGCCGGCCGCACCCGCGTCGACCAGGCCGAGGTCGGCGTGCGGCTCGCTCGACGGGTCGTCCTCGTCGTCGTCGAGCCCCAGGGCCTTGGCCCGTCGGTCGACGATGCGCAGCTGCTTGGTCAGCGAGAGAAAGAGGAACACGACGGCGATCGCGAGCGCGAACGTGAACACGAAGCCGAGGAACCCGGGCGACCCGACCGGCGTCCCGTCGATGGTGACGTCCGACGGGGTGGGGCTCGGCGCGACGAGCAGCACGGCGATCATGACCGCAGCCCGGCGAACAGGTCGTCCTCGGGGAGCCGGACGGGCACGCGCGAGCCGGCCAGCTCGTACTCCTCGGTGGGCCACTGGGCGACCTCGAGCTCACGCGGCACCGCGAAGAAGAAGCCGTCCGGGTCGATCTGGGTGGCGTGGGCCCGCAGGGCGTCGTCACGCTGGCCGAAGTACTCGGAGCACTCGATCCGGGTGGTCACCTCGCGCTCGGGCACCTCGCGGGCCTGCCGCGAGTCGAGCCAGTCACCGAACGGGGACTCCCGGCCGGCGGCGACGATCGCGTCGTGGACCGCCCGCATGCGCGCCAGGGAGAACCCGTGGTTGTAGTAGAGCTTCGCGGGCGCCCACGGCTCACCGAGACCGCGGTAGCGCTCGGGGTCGCCCGCCGCCTCGAAGGCCTCCTTGGAGACCCGGTGGCACATGATGTGGTCGGGGTGCGGGTAGCCGCCCGACGGGTCGTACGTGGTGATGACGTGCGGCCGGAACTCGCGCACCAGCTGGACCAGCGGGGCCGACGCCTCCTCCAGCGGGACCAGCGCGAAGCACCCCTGCGGCAGCGGCGGCAGCGGGTCGCCCTCGGGCAGCCCGGAGTCGACGAAGCCCAGCCAGCGGTGCTGCACGCCGAGCGCGGCCGCGGCGGCCGCCATCTCGTGGCGCCGGTACTCGCGCATGCCGTCCAGGCCGCCCTCGACGGGCGGGTGCTGCGGGTTGAGCACGTCGCCGCGCTCCCCACCGGTGCACGAGACGACGAGGACCTCGACACCCTCGGCCGCGTACTTCGCCGTGGTCGCGGCACCCTTGCTCGACTCGTCGTCGGGGTGGGCGTGCACCGCCATCAGACGCAGCCGCTCTCCGGTCACCTCGGGCCTCCCGTCGGTCGCCCGCCGATGGCCCGCCGGGATCGCGGAGTCGCGGTCCGCTCGGCACGGGCGGGTGGTTGGACGAGAGACAATGATCGCCTACCCGGCGCCTTCGTCGCGCCACCGAGCGCGCGCCGCGCCTGCCAGCACGAGGAGCTCCGTGACCGAGTCGCCCACCACCCGCCCACCGGCCGGGCGCTACGGCCCCGAGCCCACGGCGCGGTCCGTCCGGCGGGGTCGCCTCGGGCTCGTCGCCGCCGGGGTGCTCGGCGTGGCGCTGGTGATCTGGGTCGGGCTGAACATGGCCGGTCAGCCGGTGTCCTGGAAGGACGTCGGGTTCCACGTCGAGGACGCGCGCGCCATCGAGGTGACGTTCGAGGTGACCAAGCCCAAGGAGTCGACGGTGGAGTGCACGGTCACCGCTCTGTCGGAGTCCTACGGCCAGGTCGGCGTCCGGACCATCGAGGTGGGACCGGCCGACTCGGCAACCCGACGCGTGACGGCGACCGTGCAGACGACCGAGCTCGCGGTGAGCGGGACCGTGGAGCCCTGCGAGCTGGTCGAGGAGCCCTGACCCCGCCGTTCTGCGGCGGAACGGGGCCTGCGTCTGCCCGTCCTTGCTATCCTGTTCGTTTCACCGCCGCCCCGGTCCGGCGCCACGACTGGCGTCCAGAACGAGCGGGGAGCGGCGGTAGCACCCCTCAGTACCCGCACACCGGACGCGTCCCTCGATGCGTCCGCCCGCTCGGACTGCCGTGCGCTGCTCCCCCCGGGGCAGCGCGGACCGGCACGTCCGGCACACGTCAGGAAAGGAGCGATCGTGACCGATACGACTGCGGCCACATGGTTGACCCAGGAGGCCTACGACCGCCTCACGGCCGAGCTCGCGCACCTCGAGGGCGAGGGCAGCGCCGAGGTCATCGAGCGCATCGCCGCAGCCCGCGACGAGGGCGACCTCARGGAGAACGGCGGCTACCACGCCGCTCGTGAGGAGCAGGCGAAGCAGGCCGCTCGCATCCGAGAGCTCAAGGAGAAGCTGCGCAACGTCCAGATCGGGACCCCGCCGGAYGACGGCGTCGTGGAGCCCGGCATGGTCGTGACCGCGCTCGTCGCCGGCGACGCTCACGAGGCGCCACCCCGCAGGGGGTGGCGCCTCGTTCGCGTCTCAGCCGTCGGTCAGGCGGTAGCCGGCCTCGCGCAGGTGCTGGAGCACGTACTCGCAGTGGTCCGGGCCCTTGGTCTCCACCTGGACCACGATCGCGACCTCGTCGAGCTGCAGGTCGCCCACCGTCCGTGCGTGCGACACGTGCATGACGTTCCCGCCCGTGTCGGCCAGCGCGCGCAGCAGGTCCGCGAGCGCACCGGGTGTGTCGTCGATCCGGACCTGCAGCTGCAGGAACCGCCCGGCGGAGGCCAGCCCGTGCCGGACCACGCGCATGAGGACCAGCGGGTCGATGTTGCCGCCGGACAGGATCGCGACCACCGGGCCGGTGAGCGGCCCGACCCCGGCCATCAGGGCCGCCGCGGCAGCAGCCCCGGAGGGTTCGACCAGCATCTTGGCGCGCTCCGCGAGGAGCAGGAGCGCGCGCGAGAGGTCCTCCTCCGAGACGCACTGCACCTCGATGTGGTTCGAGGCGAGGATCTCGAACGGCACCGACCCGGGCATCCCGACGGCGATCCCGTCGGCCATCGTCCGCAGCTCGGGCGCCGGGATCGGGTGCCCCGCGGCGAGCGACGCCGGGTACGCCGCCGCGCGGGCGGCCTGCACGCCGATCACCCGCACGTCGGGTCGCAGCTCCGCGAGGGCGGCGACCACGCCGGCGGCCAGCCCACCACCCCCGATCGGCACGATCACGGTGGCCACGTCCGGCACCTGCTCGACGATCTCGAGGGCGATGGTCCCCTGACCGGCGACGACGTCCTCGTGGTCGAACGGGTGGATGAGGACGGCGCCCGTGCGCTCGGCGAACTCGCGCGCGTGCACCAGGGCCTCGTCGACGGAGGCGCCCACCAGCTCGACCTGGGCGCCGTAGTCGCGGGTCGCGGCGATCTTCGGCAGCGCCGCGTCGGCCGGCATGAACACGACCGCCGTGAGCCCGAGCATCCGGGCTGCGAGCGCGACGCCCTGCGCGTGGTTGCCGGCGCTCGCCGCGACGACCCCCCGCGCCTGCTCCTCCGGGGACAGCCGCGCCATCCGCACGTAGGCGCCGCGCAGCTTGAACGAGCCGGCGCGCTGCAGGTTCTCGCACTTGAGCCAGACCTCGGCACCGCACACCTGCGAGAGGGCACGGCTCAGCTGCACCGGCGTCCGGTCCGCGACGCCCCTCGACGCCGACCACCGGGGCGGGCGGGTCGTCGTCGGCCCGGTCCGCGGCCTCCGCCTGCGTGGCGACGCGCTCCGACGTCGCCCCGGCCACCTGCGCGATCGCGCGGTCCAGCACCGGATGCCCTCGGCCGCGGACGGGCACGTGGTCGTCGATCCCCAGCTGCGGGAACTTGTCGTGCCCGTGCAGGTACAGGAGCACGGTGTTCAGGGTCGCCGCGATCGGCACCGCGAACAGCGCACCCACGATCCCGGCGACGAACGACCCGGCGGCCACCGAGAGCAGGACCGCGACCGGGTGCAGCGAGACGGCGTGGCCCATGAGGAACGGCTGGAGCACGTGGCCCTCGAGCTGCTGCACGAGCACCACGACGGCGAGCATCCAGATGGCCGATGCCGGCCCGTTCGACACGAGCGCCACGAGGATCGCGACGGAGCCGGTGACGACGGCGCCCACGATCGGGATGAACGACCCGAGGAACACCAGCACGGCCAGCGGCAGGGCGAGCGGCACCTGCAGGATCGCTGCCCCGAGGCCGATGCCGACGGCGTCGACGGCGGCCACGAGGATCTGCGTCCGCGTGTACGCACCGAGCGTGACGAGCCCGCGACGGCCGGCCTGGTGCACGTGCTCGCGGGACCCGCGCGGGAGCAGGCCGACGACCCACGCCCAGATGGTCCGGCCGTCGAGCAGGAAGAAGAACGTGCAGAACAGCGCGATCAGCGCGCCGGCGGCCACGTGCGCGACGGTCGTGGTCGCGTGCAGCGCCCCCGAGACCAGCTCGGAGCTGCCGCCGCTGAGCGACCCCTGGATCCGTTCCATCCAGCCCGAGATGTCGGCGGTCGTCAGCTGCAGCGGACCCTCGGCCAGCCACGTGGTCAGCTTGTCGATGCCCTGGGCCGCCTGGTCCCACAGCTCGCCGAAGCCCTTGACGATCGACCGTCCCGCGAGCGTCAGCAGGCCGGCCACGAGGGCGACCAGCCCCACCAGCGCGATCCCCACGGCCGCGACGCGCGGCATGCGGGTCCTGCGCTGGATCCAGCCCACGAACGGCGCCAGCAGCACGGTGAGCAGCAGGGCCACCGCGATGGGGACGACGACGACCTTGAGCTCGCTCAGCAGCCAGAGCAGCACCGCGAGCGCCGCGCCGATGAGCAGCAGCCGCCACGACCACGCGGCGGCGTTGCGCACCGACGGAGGGACGGACTGGTCGCCGGAGGGCCTGGCGGTGTCGACCGGGGCGCTCACGCGTCGCGCCCGGCGGCCAGCGCAGCGTCGAGGTCGGCGATGAGGTCGGCGACGTCCTCGATGCCGACCGAGAGGCGCACCAGGTCGTCGGGCACCTCGAGCTCGGTGCCCGCCACCGACCCGTGCGTCATCTTGTGCGGGTGCTCGACCAGCGACTCGACGCCGCCCAGAGACTCGGCGAGCGTGAACACGTGGGTGGCGCCGCAGAACGCCAGCGCCGACGACTCGCTGCCGGTGCGGAACGACACCATGCCGCCGAAGCCGCTCATCTGCCGCGCGGCCACCTCGTGCCCGGGGTGGCTCTCCAGGCCCGGGTAGATCACGGACGTGACGGCGTCGTGCCCCTCCAGGAACTCCGCGACCGCCCGCGCGTTGCTCTGGTGCCGGTCCATGCGCACCGCGAGCGTCTTGAGCCCGCGCAGGGTCAGCCACGCGTCGAACGGCCCCGCGACCGCGCCCGACGCGTTCTGGTGGAACCCGACGGCGTCCGCGAGGTTCGTCGTCCCGGTGGGACCGTCCAGCCCGACGGGGAGCTGGGCACCGTCCGCGACGACGAGCGCACCGCCGACCACGTCCGAGTGCCCGCCGATGTACTTGGTGGTCGAGTGCACGACGACGTCCGCCCCGAGCGCCAGCGGCTGCTGCAGGTACGGCGTCGCGAAGGTGTTGTCGACGACCAGCAGCGCGCCGGCCGCGCGGGCGTGGGCCGCGAGCACCGCGATGTCGGCGATGCCGAGCAGCGGGTTGGTCGGCGTCTCGACCCAGACCACCTTGGTGCGGCCCGGCTGGATCGCGGCCAGCACCGCGTCAGGGTCGGACAGGTCGACCGGCGTGTGCTCGATGCCCCACGGCCCGAAGACGCGCGCGATCAGGCGGTACGTGCCGCCGTAGGCGTCGTTCGGGACGACGACGTGGTCGCCCGGGCGCAGGGTCGCGCGCAGCAGCGTGTCCTCGGCCGCGAGGCCCGACGAGAACGCGAAGCCCGCCGCTCCCCCCTCGGCCGCGGCGAGAGCCGACTCCAGCGCGGTGCGCGTGGGGTTGGCCGAGCGCGAGTACTCGTACCCGCCCCGCAGCCCGCCGACGCCGTCCTGCTTGTACGTCGAGGTCGCGTAGATGGGCGGGACGACCGCCCCGGTGGTGGGGTCCGGGTCCTGACCTGCATGGATGGCGCGGGTCGAGAAGCCTGCGGAGGCCCAGTCGTCGTCGTGGGGGTGCGCGTGGTTCGTCACGGGTCCCAGGCTAGGCGCTCGCGTGGGAACCGCCCCGCTGGGCGCTCCCGGTGCGGTCCTGGTGCGGTCCCGGTCATGCGAGGGTGCGCTCTAGGTCAGGTATTGGTTCGGTCAAGAGATTCCCACGCTCGCGGGAACACGGACCGCATGCGTGCCGTTGCAGATCCCGGGAGGACCCAGGTGACCAACCGGGCTCCCGGAGAGGATCACGACCATGAACTGGCTGTTTGGATCTGCCCTCAAGACCACGATGGTGGCCCCCGAGAAGGCTCTCGCCGGACGCGACCACTACGCCTACATGATCCCCACGACGCACACCGTCCTCGGCACCCCGCTGCAGGGCCCGTGGCCCGACGGCACCGAGGTCCTCTACGTCGCGATGGGCTGTTTCTGGGGCGCCGAGCGCACCTTCTGGAAGATCCCCGGCGTGGTGACCACGGCGGTCGGCTACCAGGGCGGCTTCACGCCCTTCCCGACCTACGAGGAGACCTGCACCGCCCTGACCGGGCACACCGAGATGGTGATGGTCGCGTACGACCCGACGGTCGTCTCGGCGGGCGACCTGCTGCGCACCTTCTGGGAGTCGCACGACCCGACGCAGGGCTACCGGCAGGGCAACGACGTCGGCACCCAGTACCGCTCGGCCGTCTACACGACGACGCCCGAGCAGGAGCTCGCCGCGCGCACCACGCGCGACGAGTACCAGCCGCGGCTGACCCGGTCCGGCTTCGGTGAGATCACCACCGAGATCCGGTCGGCCGAGGACGCCGGCACGTTCTACTACGCCGAGGGCTACCACCAGCAGTACCCCCCCCCCCCCCCCCCCCCGCCACGGGGCCGGCCAGGGTCCCCGTCGTCCCGGCCAGCCGCCCTCGGCGTCGTCCTTGGCGGACCGACCGGGTCGCTCCCCCTGTCGGTCCGCGGCGAACGTATCGACGCCCGCCGCGGGCCGTCTACGACTGTCCACCTGGTGCTGGACCCCGGTCCACCTGCACATATGTCCAGGTATGACCGCCGGGATCACCCCTCGGAGTGCCCCAGCGGCTTGTCCGGCGCGACCAGGTCCCGCACCAGGCGCTTCAGCTCCGGCAGGTCGGGGAAACCACCCCGCTCGCCCCGGTCCCACACGAGCGCACCGTCCACCTCGACGCGGAACACGCCCCCGGTCGCCGGCCGCAGCGCCACCTCCCCGAGCTCCCGGTGGAACGTGGTCAGCAGCTCCTGCTGGTACCAGGCGGCCCGCAGGAGCCAGCGGCACTGCGTGCAGTAGGTGATCGCGATGCGCGGGAGGTCCATCGCGCAAGTGTCGCCCAGCGCGGGGTGACCAGACAGACTTCAGGTCGACCCTCTGGAGGCTGACCGTGCACGACGCAGTTCCCGCCGTCGACATCCCGAAGCCGACCCTCCACACCGCTGGACGCGTCGCCGCCGCGGTCCTCGTGTGCGGCGCGGCGGTCCTCCTCTTCGCGGTCCACGTGCGACCGCTCGGTTATGTGCCCCTCGTCCTGGGCGTCGCGCTCGGGCTCGCCGTCGATCGGCGGCTGGGCAAGGACCTCGCCCTCATCGCCCTCGGCCAGACGATCATCAGCACGATCTCGCTGAAGGCGGACCTGTCCAACGTCGGCATGCTCAAGTTCACCGTCGCGCTCGGGCTGGCTGTGGTCGTCCCGACGCTCCTCTCGCGCAGGGCCTTCCACGACGACAAGATCCACTTCCCCGTCCGGACGGGCCGACGATGGGACCGCTGGCAGGCGCTCTACCTGGTGGCGGTCGCGATCGCGGCGTACCTGATCCTGCCCGCGTACTTCCTCGGCTCGGGAGTGTGGCAGAACTGGCCCGACCTGGACGGGTCCGGGGACATCGCGCGGCTGTTCGTCGGGGTCAACGCGGTGGGCATCTGGGACGAGCTGTTCTTCATCTGCGTGGTGCTGGCGCTGCTTCGGCCGCACTTCCCGTTCTGGCTGGCCAACGTCCTGCAGGCGACCGTGTTCGTCTCGTTCCTGTGGGAGCTGGGCTACCGCGAGTGGGGTCCGCTGCTGACCATCCCGTTCGCCCTGATCCAGGGCTGGATCTTCCGCCGGACCGCGTCGCTGAGCTACGTGGTGGCCGTGCACCTGCTGTTCGACCTCATCGTGTTCCTGGTGCTCGTGCACGCGCACGACCCGAGCCTGTTCGACATCTTCGTCACGGGCGGGTCGTAGGTTGGACCGGTGACACTGACCAACTGGGCCGGCAACTACACCTACCGCGCGGGGGTCGTGCACCACCCGAGCACGGTCGAGGAGCTGCAGGAGCTGGTCGCGGGGTCGGCCCGGATCCGCGCCCTGGGCACCCGGCACTGCTTCAACGACCTGGCCGACGATCCCGCCGCCCTCGTCGTCCTGGACGGCCTGGAGTCGGCCCCCGAGATCGACACCGACGCGCGGACCGTGACGGTCACCGGCGGCACCCGGTACGGAACGCTCGCGCAGCACCTGCACCCGGCGGGCTGGGCCGTGCACAACCTCGCGTCCCTGCCGCACATCTCCGTCGCCGGCGCGGTCGCCACGGCCACGCACGGCTCGGGCGACCGGAGCCGGAACCTCGCGGCCGCGGTGGCCGCCCTCGAGCTCGTCGGACCCGACGGCACGGTTCGGACGGTCCGCCGCGGAGACGGCGACTTCGCCGGTTCCGTCGTCGCGCTCGGGGCGCTCGGCGTGGCCACGCGCGTGACGCTGGACATCGAGCCCACGTTCGACGTCGCCCAAGAGGTGCATCTCGACCTGCCGTGGGCGGCCGCGCTGGACCACCTCGACGAGGTGACCAGCAGCGCCGACTCGGTGAGCCTCTTCACCGACTGGACCGGCGACACGATCGCGCAGGTCTGGCGCAAGACGCGCGTCACGCCCGGCTACCAGCTGCGCACCGAGCTGTTCGGCGCGACCCCGGCGGACGGCCCCCGCCACCCGCTGCCCGGCATCGACCCTGTGAACTGCACCGCGCAGCTGGGCGAGCCCGGCCCGTGGCACGACCGCCTGCCGCACTTCCGGATGGACTTCACGCCGAGCAACGGCGACGAGCTCCAGTCGGAGTACCTCGTCCCGCGCGCTCACGCGGTCGCGGCGCTGGAGGCGGTGCGGGCCCTGGCCGACCGGATCTCGCCGCTGCTGCAGGTCACGGAGGTCCGCACGATCGCCGGCGACGACCTGTGGCTGTCCACGGCCGAGGGCGGCGACCGCGTGGGCCTGCACTTCACCTGGCAGCCGCGGCAGGCCGAGGTCGAGGCGCTCCTGCCGACGATCGAGGCGGCGCTGGCCCCGTTCGACGCGCGCCCGCACTGGGGCAAGCTCTTCGCCGACGACGGCCGCGACCTCGCGCGCCTCTACCCGCGCTGGGACGACTTCCGGTCACTCGTCGCCCGCACGGACCCCGACGGCGTCTTCCGCAACGACTTCCTGGACCGGCACGTGCTCTAGGACGTCCGAGGATGAGCGCGCCGGGGCGCTCGGTTCCTCGGACGCTCGGCGGATCAGGACCGCCAGCGGTTGACCTTGGCCTTCAGGTCCGCGTCGCCGACGCGCCCGGTCGGCGAGAGGGTGACGACGGAGGCGCCCGGCTGCAGCCGGGGATCGCTGTCGTACCGCTCCGCCAGCTTCACCTCCGCGGAGACGTCCCCGGCGTCCGCAGCCACCAGCAGCTCCGCGACCTCGTCGGCGAGCCGGTCGAGCTCGTCGGCGGGCGTAGG
>NZ_JBFUHU010000090.1:0-11187 GCF_056402235.1 Cellulomonas sp. P4_B5_2 | reverse complement strand
GCCCTACCCGGAGCAGAAGAAGGTCGCGCTGGCCCGGGCGCTCGTCGCCGAGCCCCGTCTGCTGCTCCTCGACGAGCCCGCCGGGGGACTCGGCACCGACGACATCGCAGCGCTCGGCGACCTGGTCCGCCACACCGCCTCCACCGGCTGCGCCGTGCTGCTGGTGGAGCACCACGTCGACTTCGTGATGGGCGTGTGCGACCGCGTGGTCGTGCTCGACTTCGGCCGCGTGATCGCGTCCGGCACTCCCGACGAGGTCGCGGGCGACCCGGCGGTCGACGAGGCCTACCTGGGGATCGAGGTGACGGCGTCGTGACCGCTCTGCTCGAGGTCCGCGGCCTCACGGTCGGCTACGGCGGGGCGCCCGTGCTGCGGGACGTGGACCTCGACGTCCCCGCGGGCAGCATCGTCGCGCTGGTCGGCGCCAACGGAGCGGGCAAGACGACCCTGCTGCGCACCCTCAGCGCACTGGTGCCCCCGACCAGCGGCACGGTCCGGCTGGCCGGTCGAGACCTCGCCGCGGTGAGCGTCGAGGACCGCGTCCGGAGCGGGCTCGCCCACGTGCCCGAGGGCCGCGGGGTCGTGGCCGAGCTGACCGTGGACGAGAACCTGCGGCTGGGCGGGCTGTGGCGCGGGGCCGACCGGCGCGGGGCGATCGCCGAGGTCTACGCGCTGTTCGAGCCGCTGGCGCGCCRGAGGAACCACGCCGGCCACCAGCTCTCCGGCGGCGAGCGGCAGATGCTCGCGCTCGGTCGTGCGCTGGTCGCGCGGCCCACCGTCCTGCTGCTCGACGAGCCGTCGCTCGGGCTCGCACCCCGCGTGGTCGCCCAGATCATGGGGGTGCTGCGCGGCCTGGCCGACCGCACCGGGCTCACCGTCCTGCTCGCCGAGCAGAACGTCGTCGGTGCGCTGTCCGTCGCCGACCACGGCGTCGTCCTCGGTCTCGGTGAGGTCGTGGCGTCGCGCCCGGCGCACGAGCTCGCCGCGGACGAGCGCCTCCGCCACGCCTACCTGGGGTTCTGATGGACCGACTCGTCTTCCTCCTGGGCACCGGCCTCGCGCGCGGCGCCGTGCTGGCGCTGTTCGCGCTGGCCCTCGTGCTCATCTGGCGCGGCGCGCGCGTCATCAACTTCGCGCAGGGCGCGATGGCGGTGGTGAGCACGTACGTGGCGTTCGAGGTCACGGCGCTGACCGGCAGCTACTGGCTCGGGCTCGTGGCCGCGCTGGTGTCCGGCGGCCTTCTCGGGTTCGCCGTCGAGCGGGGGGTGATGCGGTTCGCGTCGCCCCGGTCTCCCCTGTCGGGCGTGATCCTGGCGATCGGGCTGGTGATGGTCCTGCAGTCGGCGCTGGGGATCGTGTTCGGTCCGGACTACCGGCCGATGCGCGTCCCGTTCGACGACAGCGCGGCGCTCGTCGGCGGCGTGCCGCTGCTCTCCCCGTACGACCTGTTCGTGCTGGTCACCGCGGTGGTGGTCATGGTGGTGCTGGCCGTCCTGTTCCGGTGGACCTCGCTCGGGCTGCAGATGCGTGCCGCCGCGTTCGCCCCCGAGGTGTCCCGGCTGCTGGGCGTCCGGGTCTCGCGGACCGTCACCCTCGGCTGGGTCCTGTCCAGCGTCGTCGGCTCGCTCGCGGCGCTGCTGCTGGTGCCGACGAGCCTCGGCCTCAACCCGCACGCCACCGACTCGCTGTTCGTGCTCGGCTTCACGGTCGCGGTGGTCGGTGGCCTGGACTCGCCGGTCGGTGCCCTCGTCGGGGGTGTCGTGGTCGGTGTGGCGATGAGCCTGGTGACCGGGTACCTCGGCGCCGGGCTGGTGCCGATCGCGGTGCTCGGCCTGTTGGTGCTCGTGCTCCTGCTGCGACCCGCCGGCCTGTTCGCGGCAGCAGCGGCGAGGCACGCATGAGCCGCCGGCAGCGCCTGCCCGGCCAGCGCCCGCTCGCCCGCACGCTCCTGCTCGCGGCCGGGTGGACCCTGGTCGCGCTGCTGGGCACGTTCGCGCTCGACCCGTTCCGCAACTACCAGCTCGCCCTGGTCGCCGCCTACCTGTGCGCGACGGCCGGGCTCACCGTGCTCGTCGGTGCCACCGGGCAGCTCTCCCTGGGGCACGCCGCCCTGATGGCTGTCGGCGGGTACGGCTACGCGCTCACCAGCAACGCCCTGCCGTTCGGCGGCGTCGCACGATTCGTGGTCGCCCTGCTCGCCGGGGCGCTGGTGAGCGCGGTCGTCGGGCTGCTGCTCGGCCTCGCGGCCGCCCGCCTCTCGGGGCCGTACCTCGCCGGGCTGACGCTCGCCGTCGTCGTCGCCCTGCCCGCGGTCGCCTCCACCTGGTCCACCGTGCTGCACGGCGACCAGGGCGTCCAGACCGCGTTCGAGGGCGTGCCCGACGCGTTCCGGCGGGTGATCGCGCTCGAGCAGTGGCAGGCGATGGTGGCGGTGGTCGTCGCGGCCGTCGTCGTGACCGGCCTGACCGCGCTGCGCGGCGGGCGGTTCGGGCTGCGGATGCAGGCGGTCCGTGACGACGAGGTGGCCGCGCGGCTCAGCGGCATCCCCGCGGGACGCGTGAAGGTGCTGGCGTTCACGGCCAGCTCCGTCGCGGCGGGGCTCGGCGGCGCGATCCTGTGCTTCGTCGCCCAGGCCGTGAGCCCGGGGGCGTACACCGTCGGCTTCTCGCTCCTGCTCGTGGTCGCCGTCGTGATCGGCGGTCTGGGCAGCATCCTCGGCGCGGGGCTCGGCTCGGCCGTCATCGTCCTCCTGCCCTGGCTCATCGGCCGACTGACCGCGGGGCTCCCCACCGATGCCGCTCAGCGCCTCGACGGCAACCTCGCGGTCCTCGTCTTCGGCCTCCTGCTCATCACGGTCATGGCACTCGCCCCGCAGGGCCTGCACGGCGCACTCACCGCCCGGCGCAGACCCATCGACGACCCCGTCCGCACGGAAGAACACGCGTTGGTCCTCGTCCCTACCGAAGAACAGAGGTGACACCGATGTCACAGCGCTCCCGGTCCATCCCCGCGCTGGTCGCCACGGCGCTCGTCGCGGCCGGCCTGTCCGCGTGCTCCACCCCCGAGGCGTCGCCCGGCGTCACGGACGACACCATCACGATCGGCACGCACACCCCGTTGACCGGACCTGCCGCGGCGGGCTACTCGTCGATCTCGGCGGCGACGAAGGCGTACTTCGACTACGTCAACGACAACGGCGGGATCAACGGCCGCAGCATCGAGTACGTGGTCAAGGACGACGGCTACAACCCGGCGACCACGCAGACCGTCGTGCGCGAGCTGGTCCAGGAGGACGAGGTGTTCGCGGTGCTCAACGGCCTCGGCACCCCCACGCACTCGTCGGTGGTCGACTACCTCAACGAGAACGAGGTGCCGGACCTGTTCGTCGCCTCGGGCAGCCCCCAGTGGGACCAGCCGGAGAAGTACCCGTGGACGTTCGCGTACAACGCGAGCTACATCGTGGAGGCGAAGGCGCTGGCCACGTACGCGCAGGAGACCTGGCCCGACAAGACGTACTGCGTGCTCGGTCAGGACGACGACTTCGGCACTGACTTCACCACCGGCCTGCGGACCGTGCTGGGCGCCGACGGGCTCGCCTCGACGCAGACGTACTCCGTGTCGGTGCAGGACGTCGTCGCGCAGATCGGCGCCATGCAGGCGGCGGGCTGCGAGGTCAACTTCCTGGCCACCGTCAACGGGTTCACCGCCCTGGCACTCGGCACCGCCGCCAAGATGAAGTACCCGGCCCAGTGGGTGTCGTCGTCGTCCGGCGGGGACTACCCGACGCTGGTCGGCTACCTCGGCGAGGACGTCGCGCCGCTGCTGCTCCAGGGCTTCGTCAGCTCCAACTACCTGCCGTTCAGCCCGGACGACGAGTGGGTCACGCTCTTCCAGGAGATCAACGACGAGTACAACGACGGCGCACCGTTCAGCGGGAACACCATCTTCGGGATGTCGGTCGGGTACCTGTTCGCGCAGGCACTCGCCAAGGCCGGGGACGACCCGACGCGCGCGAGCGTGCTCGACGCCCTCGAGGTGGGGGCGCTGACGGGCAACGGGATCGTGCCGCTGAGCTTCGCCAAGGACAGCCACGCGGCCTTCGAGGGAGTCGGCATCACCGCCGTCGACAAGGGTGTCCAGGACTACGTGGGCCCGATCTTCACCACGGACGCGGGCGACGGGGACGTCGTGCCCTACACGGGCGAGGCCGTACCGCTCGAGGGAGACGGCATCCCGACCGCCTGAGCCCGCACGCGCCGGAGGCCCGGTCCCCCACGAGGGGGCCGGGCCTCCGGTCCGTCTCAGGCCTCGGCGGCCACCGTGGAGAACTGCGCCACGAGCTCGCGCTTGAGCACCTTGCCGCTGCCGCCGAGCGGCAGGGCGTCCACCAGGTGCACCACGCGGGGGAACTTGTAGGCCGCGATGCGCTCCTGCGTGAACGCGACCAGCTCGTCGGGCGTCGCCTCGTGCCCGTCGAGGAGCACCACCGCGGCGTGCACCTCCTGCCCGCGCGCCTCGTCGGGGAGCCCGAAGACCGCCGCGAACGCGACTGCGGGGTGCCGCATCATCACGTCCTCGACCTCGCTCGGGTACACGTTGTAGCCGTTGCGCACGATCATGTCCTTCTTGCGGTCCACGATCGTCACGATGTCGTCGGCGTCCATGGTGCCCAGGTCACCCGTGCGGAACCAGCCGTCCACGACCGCGGCAGCAGAGGCCTCCGGGTTGCCCAGGTAGCCCTTGAACAGCGCGTGCCCGCGGATCACGATCTCGCCCAGCTCGCCGGCGGGCACGGGGACGATGCGGTCGTCGGTCTGCGCGTCCGCGATCGCGATGTCCACGCCCCACAGCGGTCGCCCGACGGTGCCGGGCCGGATCGGCTCACCGACACGGTTGAACGCGACGGCCGGCGACGTCTCCGTCAGCCCGTACCCCTCGTGCACCTCCGCGGCGAACTCCCGCGAGAACACCTCGAGCACCGCCACGGGCAGCGCCGCGCCGCCCGACACCGCGTACCGCAGAGGTGGTCGGGCCGTGCTGCGCGCGGCGGCCTGGAGGAGGCCGATGTACATCGTCGGGACTGCCGTGAACACCGTGGCGCCGTGGTGGACCATCTGCGCGAGGGCCTGGTCCGGGTCGAACTTCGGCAGCAGGATCACGGCGGCACCCCGGCGGAACGCGGTGTTCATCACCGAGACCTGCCCGAACGTGTGGAAGAGCGGCAGGCCGCCGAAGACGACGTCGTCGCGACGCATGTCGAACAGGTCGATGAGGGCCACGTGCACCTGCTCGACGATCGACAGGTGCGAGCCGACCGCCCCCTTGGGCCGGCCCGTGGTGCCGCTCGTGTAGAGGATCGTCGCGGCGCTGATCGGGTGCACGGACTCGTACCGGTCGATCGGGTCCGCCGCTGCCGCCTCGTCCTCGAGTCGGGGGAAGGGGACCGCCATGCCGTCGGGGACCAGCACCGTGAGCAGCGGGATGCCGGCCCGGGCCGCCGCGGGCGCCGACTCGGCGAGCATCGGCGCCGCGGCGACCAGGAGCGTCGCGCCGGAGTCGCGCAGGACGAACTCGATCTCGTCCGCCTTGAACAGCAGGTGGACCGGCACGACGACCGCACCCAGGGCCAGCACGCCGTAGTAGACGCGGGCGAAGTCGGGCACGTTCGGCACGATCATGGCGACGCGGTCGCCCGGTCCGATGCCGCGAGCCCGGAGGGCACCCGCGTAGGAGCGCGTCTGGTCCCACAGCTCGCCGTAGCGGACCACCTGGTCGCCCAGGAGGAACGCCGTGCGGTCAGGGGTGCGGTGGGCGGTCTCGGCGAGGATCGCCGCGACGGACAGGCTGGCGTAGCCCGCGCCATCGAGAGCCTGATCAGAAGGCATTGTGGACACTGTCCCTACCTCTCATTCGTCAGCTGGGCTCGCCCGAGTGAGGCGAGGTGGACCTCGTCCGGTCCGTCTGCCAGGCGCAGGGCCCGGGCGGCGGCGAACATCTCGGCCAGCGGCTGGTCACCGGACAGGCCGGCCGCGCCGAACAGCTGGATGGCGCGGTCGAGGATCTGCTGCACGGCCCGGGGGACCGCGATCTTGATGGCCTGGATCTCGGTCATGGCCGCGCGGTTGCCGACCGTGTCCATGAGCCAGGCCGTCTTCAGTACCAGGAGGCGCAGCGCCTCGATCTGGAGCCGGGACTCGGCCACCCACTCGCGCACGACGCCCTGGTCGGCGAGCGGGCGCCCGAAGGCGGTCCGGGATCGCGCGCGCTCGACGACCAGGTCCATCGCCCGCTCCGCCATGCCGAGCGACCGCATGCAGTGGTGGATCCGGCCCGGGCCGAGCCGCGCCTGCGCGATGGCGAAACCCTCGCCCTCCCCGGACAGGATGTTGGCCACAGGCACGCGCACGTCCTCGAACACGATCTCCGCGTGCCCCCCGTGGTCGCGGTCGTCGTACCCGAACACGGTCAGCGGCCGCACGATCCGCACGCCCGGGGCGTCCCGCGGCACCAGCACCATGCTCTGGCGCCGGTGCCGCTGCGCCGACGGGTCGGTGGCTCCCATCACCACCAGCAGCGCGCACTCGGGGTTCATGGCACCGGTCGACCACCACTTGCGGCCGGTGATCACGTACTCGTCGCCGTCGCGGACGATGCGCGTGGCGATCTGCGAGGCGTCCGACGACGCCACGTCCGGCTCGGTCATGCAGAACGCGGACCGGATCTCGGCGTCCAGGAGYGGCTCCAGCCACTCCTCCTTCTGCTCGGGCGTGCCGAACTCGGAGAGCAGCTCCATGTTGCCGGTGTCCGGGGCCGCGCAGTTGAACGCCGCCGGGGCCAGGCGCGGGCTGCGGCCGGTGAGCTCAGCCACCGGCGCGTACTGGAGGTTGGTGAGGACGCTCGGCAGGAAGAGGTTCCAGAGGCCCTGCTCGCCGGCCAGCCCCTGCAGCCGCCGGACCACCGGCCGCGTGCCCCACTCGGTCGGGGTCGCCGCCAGCTCCGCCTCCAGCACCGGCTCGGCGGGGTAGACGTGCTCGTCGAGGAACGCCTGCACGCGGCCGACGACGTCGACCGTCACGGCGTCGGGCGCGAAGTCCATCAGCGCACCCCGGCCAGCTGCGCCAGGCCCTCGTCGGCGAGCGGCCCGACCAGTCCCCCGATCCGGTCGAACCCGTCGCCGACCGTGTCCCCGCCGAGGAACCGGAAGTGGATCCCCTCGAGGATGACCGCGAGCTTGTACGCGGCGAACGCCCGGTACCAGCCGAGCTCCGGCACGCTGGTGCCCAGGCGGGTGCAGTAGGTGTCGACGAGCTCGTCGAACTCCGGGTAGCCCGCGGCCGGGTCGACCGCGCTGGGCGCGACCCCCTCGGCACCGGCGATGCCGCGGATGTGCCAGTAGAGGCCCAGCATCCCGAGGTCCACCGCCGAGTCACCCAGGGTGGCCATCTCCCAGTCGAGGATCGCCGTGATGTGCGGGACCACTCCCCCGACGAGCGCGTTGTCCAGCCGGTAGTCGCCGTGCACGATGCTGCTGCGCCGCGTCGTCGGCACGCGTCCCGCCAGGCGTTCCTGCAGGTCGTCGAGGCTCGGCACCGGCCGCGAGCGCGACCCGTCCAGCTGGGCGCGCCATCGCCGCAGCTGCCGGTCGAGGTATYCGTCGGACCGCCCCAGGTCGGCGAGCCCGACGTCCGCGGGGTCGATCGCGTGCAGCTCGGCGAGCAGCGAGGCCAGCTCCAGGCTCACGGTGCGCAGCTCGGCCGCGGTGTAGGTGGTGTTCTGGGCCTGGTGGGCCAGCACCGACCCCTCCACGAGGTGCATGACGTAGAACACCGTGCCCGTGCCCGCGGACGGGTCCTCCACCAGCGCGACCGCCGGCGGGACCGGGACGCGGGATCCCCGCAGCGCCGAGATGACCCGGAACTCGCGGGCCATGTCGTGCGCGGTGGTCTGCACGTGACCGAGCGGCGGCCTGCGGACGACCAGGGGCTCCGGGCCGCCGTCGACCCGGTAGGTGAGGTTGCTGCGCCCTCCGGCGATCACCCGTGCCGACAGCGGACCGTCGTCCACGGTGGCCGGGTGCTCACGCCTCAGGTACGACTCGAGTCGCGCCACGTCGAGCCCGGGCGGRTCCGGCATGCGTCGGGTCATCGTCGACCGCCTCTCCGGGAGGCACGTCGTCATACCGCCCGGTCGGTATGCTACCCGATCAGACGACGAGCTCGCGCTCGATGGCCTCGCGGATGTGCGCGGGGATCGGGACGGGGCGCCGCGTCGCGTGGTCGACGAACACGTGCACGAACCGTCCCTCGGCGACCACGTCGCCGTCGCGCAGGATGCCGAGCTCCCACGTCACGCTGCTCGTCCCGAGCCGGCCGGCCCGCAGGCCCACCTCGAGCGGCTCGGGAAAGCTCGCGGAGGCGCGGAACTCGCACGACGACGACACGCAGACGCCGATCGGCTCCCCGGCGGACGGGTCGAGGCCGGCCGAGGTCATGAGCCAGACGTTGATCGTCGTGTCCATGGCCTCGTAGTAGACGGTGTTGTTGAGGTGCCCGTAGACGTCGTTGTCGTTCCACCTCGTGGGGAACGGAGCGCGGTGCGGGAACGTCATGGCCGCAGCACCAGCTCGAACGCCGCCCGGGCGCGCTCGGCGCTCGGCACGTCGCCCGTGATGAGGTCCGCGTAGGTGAACGACTCGGAGACGCGGACCAGCAGGTACGCCAGGTCGTGCGCGCCGACGGCCCCGTCGAACGGCTGGTCGCCCAGCTCCTGGCGAACCAAGGCCTCGACGACGGCGACGTACCGCCGCTGGATGTCGCTCTCCTTGGTGGTCAGCAGCCGCAGGGCACGCGCCGGCTCGCGCCGCAGGAAGCCCCGGAAGTAGTCAGCGGTGATGAGGTCGCGCGCGAAGTGCGTGAGGACCGCGGCCACCCGCGCGGCGCCCTCGGTGCCCCGCGTCGCGGCCTCCGCCTGCTCGAGCGTGGGGACCGCCAGCGACCAGAGGACCTCCGAGAGGAGCGCGTCGCGGTTGCCCACCCAGCGGAACAGCGAGGTGCGGTCGACGCCGAGCTTCGTCGCCAGGCGACCCATGTCGATCCGCGCACCCTCGATGAACGTCTCGCGGGCGGCGACGAACGCCCGCAGCGCCTCGGCGTGCTCACCGTCCTCCAGCCGTTGGGACAGCCACGAGGGCGCGACGCGGGTGCCGATGCGGCCGAGCCCGCCTCCGATGACGTCGAGGTGCGACATGGCGGCAACCTACTCCTCCGGGACAGGGGGTATGCAACATCTGGGAAAATGATGCAGACTCGGAGCGAGATCAGAGCCGATCGACGAGCGGAGCCATGACGTGACACAGACAGACGTGACCCACGCGTTGCTGACCAGCGACTTCTACTCCTTCCAGGACCTGCTCACGCCGGTCGAGAACGAGCACGTCATGGAGATCCGGGAGTTCCTGGAGACCGAGGTCCGGCCGATCGCGGACGACTGCTGGGACCGCGCCGAGTTCCCCGTGCACCTCATCCCGCGGGTCGGTGAGCTCGGGCTGCTGGGGCCGATGTGGCCGGAGACCGTCCGGTTCGAGAACAGCGCCGTCTACCGCGGGTGGGTCGCGCTCGAGCTCTCCCGGGTGGACGCCGGGTTCTCCACCTTCATCGGCGTGCAGAACGGGCTGACCATGGGCGCGATCGGCGTCGGCGGTTCCCTCGAGCAGCGGGCCGAGCTGCTGCCGCCCATGAGCCGCGGCGAGCTGGTCGGCGCCTTCGGGCTCACCGAGCCGCTGTCCGGCTCGGACACGGCACGCGGCCTGCGCACCACCGCGCACCGCACCGGCGACACCTGGGTGCTCAACGGCGCCAAGCGCTGGATCGGCAACGCCACGTTCGCGGACCTCACGGTCATCTGGGCGCGCGACACCGCCGACGACCAGGTCAAGGGATTCATCGTGCGCCGCGGCACCCCCGGGTTCTCCGCCACCAAGATCGAGCGCAAGCAGGCCCTGCGATCGGTGCAGAACGCCGACATCCTGCTCGACGGCGTGATCGTCGACGAGGCCGACCGGCYGCCGAACATCCACTCGTTCAAGGACGTCGCCACCGTCCTGCGCCTGACCCGGGCGGAGGTCGCGTGGCAGGCGGTCGGGGTGGCGGTCGGCGCCTACGAGGCCACCGTGCGGTACGCGCTGGAGCGCGAGCAGTTCGGCAAGCCGATCGCGTCGTTCCAGCTGGTCCAGGACCGGCTCGCCCGGTGCCTGGGCAACATCACGGCGAGCATCGCCCTGTGCGTCCGGGCGGCACAGCTGCAGGACGAGGACCGCCAGGGCGACCAGCACTCGGCACTGGCCAAGGCCTCCACCACGACCGCGATGCGGGAGACCGTGGCGCTGTGCCGCGAGACGCTCGGCGGCAACGGCATCCAGCTGGACCACGGCGTCGCGCGCTACATGGCCGACGCCGAGGCCGTGTACTCGTTCGAGGGCACGCGCGACATGAACACCCTGATCGTGGGGCGTGCCATCACCGGCATCGCGGCGTTCGTCTGATGGCCGAGGCGTACATCGTCGCGACCGCCCGCTCCCCCATCGGCCGCGCGTTCAAGGGGTCCCTGGCACAGGTGCGTCCCGACGACCTCGCCGCCTCCATGGTCCGCGCCGCCCTCGCGCAGGTCCCCGCGCTCGACCCCGGCCGCGTCGAGGACCTGCTGCTCGGCTGCGGCATGCCCGGCGGCGAGCAGGGCATGAACATGGCGCGGATCGTCGCGGTGCTGCTCGGCCTCGACTCCGTCCCGGGCACCACCGTCAACCGGTACTGCTCGTCGTCGCTGCAGACCACCCGGATGGCGTTCCACGCGATCAAGGCCGGCGAGGGCGACGTGTTCGTGTCCGCCGGCGTCGAGTGCGTGAGCCGGTCGGTCGTCGGCTCCTCGGACTACATCCCCGGCGTCGACCTGCAGAACCCACGGTTCGCCGAGGCGGTGGGACGCACGGCCGCACGGGCGGTGTCCGGCGAGACGTGGACCGACCCCCGCGAGAGCGGACTGCTCCCCGACGCGTACATCGCGATGGGTCAGACGGCCGAGAACGTCGCCGCGCTCACCGGCACCACCCGGCGGGAGCAGGACGAGTTCGCCGCGCTCTCCCAGAACCGCGCGGAGAAGGCCCTGGCCAACGGGTTCTGGGCCGACGAGATC
>NZ_JBFUHU010000089.1:0-12494 GCF_056402235.1 Cellulomonas sp. P4_B5_2 | reverse complement strand
CCCCAGCTCGGCGCGCAGCGGCAGGTCCCCCGGCAGCGCCCCCAGGAGCGCCCCGACGAGCACGCCCGCGCCCCCGAGGAGCCCCACCACCGCCCCCTGCGCACCGACGTCGGCCAGCCTGTCCGGCCCGATCCCGCCGCTCGCCGCCGTGACCAGGGCCGCGACGACGACGACCGTGGTGAGGGCAGCGGTCGAGCACGCCGCGAGGCACTCCCACCACCGCTCGGTCGCCAGCCGGCGGTGCACGTACAGACCGACGAGCGCGCCGACCGCGACCACCAGGAGCGGAACCAGGCTCGTGGCCGGTCCGGCGATGTCCGCGGCGGGCAGCGCGCCGAGCATCGGCACCGCGGGCAGCGCTCCGCCGACCACGCCGTCGGGAGCGAAGTGCGTCCCCTCGCCGACCGCGAAGCCGGCGCCGGTCAGCCACGCGAGCGCCCACACCACCAGGTTGGGCAGGTAGGCCAGCTCGGCGACCGCGAGCACCACGCCTCCGACGGCATCGAGGCCGAGCCCCCGCACGACGTCCCCGATGGTCGCGCGGCCCGCCACCACCCACAGGGTCGTCACCAGGGCGGCGACGAGGACCAAGCACGCGGTGGCCAGCACGCCCCCCGCCGCGCCGGTGCGCGCAGGAGCCGGCACCCGTACCCAGACGCGTCGCGAGAGCGTCCGGACCGAGGGCGCCTCGGGTCGAGCCAGCAGACCCGCGCCCAGCCCGACGGAGGAGACCAGCGCTCCCCCGACGAGGGCCCGCCCGAGCCCGGTCCCGGAGACTCCCGACACCAGCGCCACCAGGACCGTGACCAGCGTGTACGTCCCGACACCCGCCCAGTAGGAGGGCCAGGTCGCCAGCCCGGACCTGCGGGCCGACGCGTAGCAGACGAAGAGCGCGAGCGCGGTCACGCCGAGCGGCACGAGCGACACCACGACCGGACCGACGTGGGCGGGCACGCCGTGCCCGAGGAGCCACAGGGCGGACCCGACGCCGACCGAACGGAACCAGCCGACGCCGCTGTTGGAGGGGTCCGCCGAGGTTGCGACGTACGCCGCCACGGCCGGCAGGGCGAGCACGAGGAACGACAGCAGGGCAGCCTGCAGTGCGGACAGGACCCCGGCGACCCAGCGCGGGGCGCCGTCGAGCGCGCTCGTGAAGAACGTCGGCGTCGGCTCGTCGGACAGCGTGCGGCGTCGGCGACGGTCGACGACGGGGGTGCCCCCCGTGCGGGGGCCGGTGGCGCTCACCGTGCCATCGTCGCCGCCGCGGGAGCCGGACCGGGGTCGACGGGACGGAACGGGTCAGCTCAGGAGCTGGCGCGCGAGGACGGCCGTCTCGGACGGCGTCTTGCCGACCTTSACGCCGGCGGCCTCGAGGGCCTCCTKCTTGGCCTGCGCGGTGCCCGACGAGCCGGAGACGATGGCGCCGGCGTGGCCCATGGTCTTGCCCTCGGGCGCGGTGAAGCCGGCGACGTAGCCGACGACCGGCTTGGTGACGTGCTCGGAGATGTACGCGGCGGCACGCTCCTCGGCGTCGCCCCCGATCTCACCGATCATCACGATGACCTCGGTGTCGGGGTCCGCCTCGAACGCCGCGAGGGCGTCGATGTGCGTGGTGCCGATGATGGGGTCGCCGCCGATGCCGATGGCCGTGGAGAACCCGAGGTCCCGCAGCTCGTACATCATCTGGTAGGTCAGCGTGCCCGACTTGGACACCAGGCCGATGCGGCCGGGGCCCGTGATGTCCGCCGGGATGATGCCGACGTTGGACTTTCCGGGGCTGATCAGGCCGGGGCAGTTGGGGCCGATGAGCCGCACGCCCTTGTCCAGCGCGAGCGCGAAGAACTCGGCGGTGTCGGCCACCGGGACGCCCTCGGTGATGATGACGACGAGCGGGATGCCGGCATCGATCGCCTCGACGACCGCAGCCTTGGTGTGGGCCGGCGGGACGAACACGACGGAGACATCAGCCCCGGTGGCGTCCATGGCCTCGGCCACGGTGCCGAACACGGGGACGTCCACGGCTGTCTCTCCAGCAGTGAACGTCACTGATGTCCCCGCCTTGCGCGGGTTCACCCCGCCGACGACGGACGTGCCGGACGCGAGCATGCGGGTGGTGTGCTTCTGGCCCTCGGAGCCCGTCATGCCCTGGACGATGACCTTGGATGCCTCGGTCAGGAAGATCGCCATGGTGGTGTCTGCTTCTCTCTGCGTCAGGGGGTTCAGGCCGCGGCGTGGGCGAGCTCGGCCGCCTTGTCGGCGCCGCCGTCCATCGTGTCCGCGATCGTGACGAGCGGGTGACCGGCCTCGGCGAGGATCCGACGACCCTCGAGCACGTTGTTGCCGTCGAGTCGCACGACGAGCGGCTTGGAGGCCTCGTCGCCCAGGATCTCGAGGGCGGCCACGATGCCGTTGGCGACGGCGTCGCACGCCGTGATGCCGCCGAAGACGTTCACGAAGACCGCCTTGACCTGCGGGTCCGTGAGGATGATGTCCAGGCCCGCGGCCATGACCTCGGCGCTGGCGCCGCCCCCGATGTCCAGGAAGTTGGCCGGCTTCACGCCACCGTGCGACTCACCGGCGTACGCGACGACGTCGAGCGTGCTCATCACGAGCCCGGCGCCGTTGCCGATGATGCCGACCTCGCCGTCGAGCTTGACGTAGTTGAGGTCCTTCTCCTTGGCGCGCGCCTCGAGCGGGTCCGCCGCGGCGGCGTCCTCGAGCCCGGCGTGCTCCGGGTGCCGGAAGGAGGCGTTCTCGTCGAGCGTGACCTTGCCGTCCAGCGCGACGATCTCGCCGTCCTCGGTGAGGACCAGCGGGTTCACCTCGACCAGGGTGGCGTCCTCGCTCCGGTAGACCGTCCACAGCGTCTGGAGCACCGTCGCGACCTTGGGGGCGATCTCGGCGTCGAACCCGGCGGCGCGGACGATCTCGTCGGCCTTGGCCTGGTCGATGCCGGTGCGCGGGTCGACGGCCACCTTGGCGAGGGCGTCGGGACGCTCCACGGCGAGCTGCTCGATGTCCATGCCGCCCTCGACCGAGCACATGGCCAGGTAGSGGCGSTCGGCGCGGTCCAGCAGGARGGAGAWGTAGAACTCCGTCGCGATCTTCGCGCCGGCCGCGATCATCACGCGGTGGACCGTGTGGCCCTTGATGTCCATGCCGAGGATCTCGGTGGCCTTCTCGGCTGCGTCGTCCGCCGACCGGGCCAGCTTGACGCCRCCGGCCTTGCCGCGGCCRCCGACCTTGACCTGCGCCTTGACCACCACGACGCCCGGCTGACCGCCCAGGAGCTGCTCCGCGCCGGCGCGGGCCTCCTCCGGGGTGGTGGCGACGACGCCGCCGAGCACGGGAACGCCATGCTTCTCGAAGATGTCACGTGCCTGGTACTCGAACAGGTCCACCTGGTCTGGGTCCTCTCATCAACCGGCATTCGACGGCCTCTGTGCGGCCGAAACGCCCCGGATGATGGTAGCCGCAGCGTGGAGATATCTTCACATCGAGAGATGTGGCGTGCACAACCCCTCCTCGTCCACCGCTTCTCCGCAACCCCTCCCCGGAACCGCCGCAATCCGCTACGTTCCCGGCATGGATCCGGTGACGATCGTGGCTGTCCTGCTCGGCACCGACGTCGACGGTCACGCACGGTGAGCGCGCCCTCGGACACGGCGCCCACGGCGTCGGTCGCGCGACTCGCAGTCCTGCGCGAGGTGACGGGCGGCGTGCCCGACCCCCGCACGCTCGGCCGGCCCGTGCTCGTCGGGGTCGACGGCATGGACGGCGCCGGCAAGACCACCTTCGCCGACGGGCTCGCCGCCGAGCTGCGCCGGGAGGGCCGGGACGTGGTGCGCATCTCGGTCGACGGGTTCCACCGACCCCGCGACGAGCGCTACCGCCAGGGACGGCACTCCCCCGAGGGGTTCTGGGCCGACTCCTACGACTACGACGCCCTGCGCACCGAGGTGCTCGAGCCGTTCGCGCCCGGTGGCTCGCGCCGGTTCCGGCGGGCCGTGCGGGACGTCGCCACCGACACCGCGCTGCACCTCCCGCGGGAGGCGGGCACGGACCGCACGGTGCTCGTGCTCGACGGGATCTTCCTGCATCGCGACGAGCTCGCCGCCTGGTGGGACTTCTCGGTGTACCTCGACGTCGACTTCGCCGAGACGTTCGCCCGCATGGCCGTCCGCGACGGCTCCCCGCCGGACCCGACCCACCCCGCGAACTCTCGCTACGTCGAGGGCCAGCGCCGCTACCTCGCCGCGTGCCGGCCCGCGTCCCGCGCCACGGTCGTCATCGACAACCGGGACCTGGCCCGCCCCCAGGTGATCCCCCACCCCTGACCAGCCGGGAGCGGGACGTCCGCACATTCGGTCGCCCCAGCGCGCTGACCCGCGGACGCTGCTCCGCCGGGAGCGGGACGTCCGCACGTTCGATCGTCATAGCGCGCTGATCCGCGGACGCTGCCTGGCCAGGAACGGGACGTCCGCACCTTCGGTCGTCCTGGCGCTCGAATCTGCGGACGCCCTGCGACGCGGCCGCGCGTCAACCGCGGTTGACATCCCCCTATTGTCAACGTAGGTTGACGGCATGTCCGATGAGCTCATGACCGCAGCCGCGAGTGCTGCCGAGCCTGCCGAGGGCCTGCGGGCGGTGCGGGCGCTCCGCGCTCTCGCCGACCGGCTGGAGGCTCTGCACGTCGAGCGCGCCCGTCGGCTCGGCTGGTCCTGGCAGCAGGTCGCCGACGCCCTGGGCGTCTCCCGGCAGGCGGTCCACAAGAAGTACGGGAAGAGGGTCGGCTGATGTTCGAGAAGTTCGCCAAGGACGCCCGCGAGTCGGTCGTCGGCGCGCAGGAGGAAGCACGCGTGCTCGGTGCCGACCGGATCGGGACCGAGCACGTGCTGCTGGGCATGCTCCGCTCCCCCGACACCGTGGCCGCCCAGGCCCTGGAGCGGCTCGGCGTCACGCATGCCGACGTGCTCGCCACGGTCCGCGCGCTGCCGCCGGGCGCCATCGACGCCGACGCGCTCGCCGGCGTGGGCATCGACCTGGATGCCGTCCGCGCCCAGGTCGAGGCGTCGTTCGGTCCGGGCGCGCTCGACACCCAGCCACGCAGCCGGGCCGGGCACCTGCCCTTCGAGCCGTCGGCCAAGAAGCTGCTCGAGATCGCGCTGCGCGAGGCGATCCGCGTCAAGCACCGCAGGATCGACACCGGCCACCTGCTGCTCGCGGTCGTCCGGCTGGACGACACCGCCGCGTACCGGGCGCTCAGCTCCCTGGGCGTGGGACCCACGGCCGCGCGCGAGTCGGTCATCGCCGTGTGGGCCGACGTCCCGGTGGGCTGAGGGGACCGGGATGCCGACCGACTGGGCCGCGGTGGCCGCGCGGGGCAGGTTCGCCACGCGCGCACGCCGCCTCTCCCGGGCGGACCGCTACAGCTTGGTGACCGGCGAGAACCTGAGCAGCAGGCGCTTGGTGCCGTCGGTACCGAAGTCGACCTTGGCCACGGCGTTGGGCCCGGCCCCCTCGAGGCCGATGACCGTGCCCAGGCCGTACGAGTCGTGCGTGACGCGGTCGCCGATGGCCAGCTGTGGGATCGCGGRGTCCGGTCGCGGCTTGGCCGAGCCGAACGTGGCACCGGTCGACGGGAGCGGCTTGCGCTCGGTCCGCGGTGCCGACGACGCCCGATAGCCGCCGCCCCCGCCGGACGACCCGTAGCCCGAGCCCCACCCGCCGCGCAGCTGCGAGGTCGACGACTCCCGGCGGCGCCAGTCGATGAGCTCGTCCGGCAGGTCGTCGAGGAACCGGCTGGGCGGGAACTCGTTGGGCACACCCCACGCCGTACGGACGGCGGCGCGCGAGATGTACAACCGCTCGCGCGCGCGGGTGAGCCCGACGTACGCGAGCCGGCGCTCCTCCTCCAGCTGCTGCGAGTCCGACAGCGACCGCAGGTGCGGGAACGTGCCGTCCTCCATGCCGGTGAGGAAGACGACGGGGAACTCGAGGCCCTTGGCGGTGTGCAGCGTCATCAGGGTGATCACGCCGGGGTCCGGCCTGCTCTCGCCGCCGTCGTCCCCGCCGTCGTCGTCCGGGATCTGGTCGGAGTCCGCGACGAGCGAGACGCGCTCGAGGAAGTCGGACAGGTCGCCCTCGGGGTCGCTCTGCTCGAACTCGGAGGCGACGGCGTGCAGCTCGGCCAGGTTCTCGACGCGCGAGGCGTCCTGCGGGTCCTCGCTGGCGCGCAGCTCCGCGAGGTAGCCGGACCGGTCCAGCACCGCGCCGAGCACCTCGGCCGGGCCGGCGGCCGCCGCCAGCGCGCGCAGGTCGGTCATCATCGCCGCGAAGGCCGTGAGGCCCGTGATCGCGCGGGTGCCGAGACCGGGCACCTCGTCCAGCAGGTCGAGCGCCGCGCCGAACGAGATGCGCTCGCGCTCCGCGAACGACGCGACCATCGCCTCCGACCGGTCGCCGAGGCCACGCTTGGGCACGTTGAGGATGCGCCGCAGGTTGACGTCGTCGTCGGGGTTGGCGATGGCGCGCAGGTAGGCGACCGCGTCCTTGATCTCCTTGCGCTCGTAGAACCGGGTGCCGCCGACCACCTTGTACGGCAGGCCGACGCGGATGAGCACCTCCTCGAGCGCCCGGGACTGCGCGTTCGCGCGGTAGAACACGGCGACGTCACCGGGGCGCACACCGTCGGAGTCGCCCAGCCGGTCGATCTCCTCCGCGACGAACCGCGCCTCCTCGTGCTCGGTGTCCGCGACGTACGCGACGATCTGCGCGCCCGCCCCCGAGTCGGTCCACAGGCGCTTGTTCTCCCGGCCGGGGTTGCGGCTGATCACGGCGTTGGCCGCGGACAGGATGGTCTGCGTCGACCGGTAGTTCTGCTCGAGCAGGATGGTCCGGGCGTCCGGGTAGTCCACCTCGAACTCGAGGATGTTCCGGATGGACGCGCCGCGGAACGCGTAGATCGACTGGTCGGCGTCGCCGACGACCGTGAGCTCGCCGCGGGGGAGCTCCATGTCGGTGGAGTCGTCGACGATCCCGCGCGAGGAGCCCACCAGCTCGCGCACCAGCGCGTACTGCGCGTGGTTGGTGTCCTGGTACTCGTCGACCAGCACGTGCCGGAACCGGCGCCGGTAGTGCTCGGCCACGGCGGGGTACGCGCGCAGCAGGTGCACGGTGGTCATGATCAGGTCGTCGAAGTCGAGCGCGTGCGCCTGCTTCAACCGGGCCTGGTACCGCGTGTAGACCTGGGCCAGCGCGGTGTCGAAGTCGTTGGCCGCGCCTCCGCCGGACGTCGCCGCGAAGGTCTCGGGGTCCACCAGCTCGTCCTTGAGCGAGGAGATCTTGTTCGCCAGCGCCTTGGCGGGGTAGCGCTTGGCGTCGAGGTCGAGCTCGCGCGCGACGAGGGTGAGCAGGCGCTGCGAGTCGGCCGAGTCGTAGATGGAGAAGCTGGACCGCAGCCCCAGGGTCGCCGCCTCGCGGCGCAGGATCCGCACGCACGCCGAGTGGAACGTGGACACCCACATGCGGCCGGCGGCCGGGCCGACGAGGCCCTCCACCCGCTCGCGCATCTCCGCGGCGGCCTTGTTGGTGAACGTGATCGCGATGACCTCGCCCGCGCGCGCCCGGCCCGTGGCCAGCAGGTACGCGATGCGGTTGGTGAGCACCCGCGTCTTGCCCGAGCCGGCGCCGGCGACGATGAGCAGCGGACCGCCCTCGTGCATCACGGCCTCGCGCTGCTGCGGGTTGAGCCCCACGAGCAGGCGGTCCGCCTCGGCGCGGCGGCGGGCGGCTGCGGCCTCGGCCGCGGCGTCGCCGGAGGGGTCTGCCGAGGCGCCCGGCAGGGGCAGGGAGAGGTTCTCGAAGAGCGACGTCATGGCACTCCCAGGATAGGCGCCGGGACCGACAATCCCGTCCTGGACCTGTGGACGTGCCGGGTCAGCGCAGGGCGAGCGCGGTCAGCCACGCGCCGGTGGCCACGAGGGCCGCGGCGAGCTCCACCAGGATCGTCAGGCCCGTGGCCTGCAGGGCTGCGACGGTCGCCCGCCACGCCGGCCGGGGCTCGCGCGACCGGAGGTACTCCGCGACGTAGATCCCGAGCACGAAGCCCACGAACAGACCGACGACCGGGATGGCGAAGAACCCGACGACGCCCGCGATGCCGCCCCAGACCAGCGTCGAGGACGGCACGCCCGCGCGCTTGAGGTGCCGGCCCGCCAGCAGGTATTTGCCGACGAACGCCAGCGCCGTGACCACGACGGTGATCGCGACGACGGTCCAGCCCGCGACTCCCCCGGTGACGACGCCCCAGACGATGACCGCGCCGGCCACGAGCAGCCCGCCGGGCAGGACCTGGACGATGACCCCGAAGAGCCCGACCAGCACCACGAGCCCGACCAGGAGGTCACCGACGGAGTTCACGGGGTGGACAGTAACGTCAGCGCCAGAGCACCGCGATCGCGACGTTCAGCGCCGTCAGGCCGGCGATCGCGCCCAGGTAGCCGGTGGTCACGCGCGACGGCTTGCGCACGCCCAGGACGACCAGCACGGTGACGACGACCGCGACGACGAGCTTGACGGCGATCTTGGTGGTGTCCGGCTCGTGCCCGGCCAGTCCGGCGGACGCGATGCCGGCCAGCGCGATGCCGGTGACCAGCGCGGTGAGGATGCCGTGCAGCACGCCGGTGGCGATCTTCGGGGTGCGGAGGTTGACCAGCGTGCCGCCGAGCACGATGGCCCAGCCGAGCAGGTGGAGGACGACGAGCAGGTGGTAGACGAGATCCATGCGAGGAGCCTATCTGACGCAGCGTCAGATAAAGCACCACGCCGATGCGCTACTGTCTGGCGGCATACCGAACAGTCGGTATCGAAGGAGCGGGCATGCGCAGGTTCGAGGGCAGGGTCGCCCTGATCACCGGGGCGAGCCGCGGGATCGGTCTGGCCGTGGCGGACCGGCTGGTCACCGAGGGTGCCACGGTGGTCATCACCGGCCGCAAGCCGGAGTCGCTCGAGCAGGCCGTCGCGCGCCTCGACGCCATCGCCCAGGGCCACGCGGTGGGTGTCGCGGGCAAGGCCGACGACGAGGACCACCGCGCCGCGGTCCTCGCCCTCGTGCGGGACCGCTTCGGCGGTCTCGACCACCTGGTGAACAACGCCGGGATCAACCCCGCCTACGGCCCCGCTCTGGAGATCGAGAGCTCCGTGGTGCGCAAGATCCTCGAGGTCAACGTCGTCGCCGCGCTCGACTGGACACGGGCGGCGGTCGGGGCGGGGCTGCGCCGCTCGATCGTCAACACCGGCTCGGTCGCGGGCCTGTCGGCCAGCCCGGGCGTGGCGTTCTACGGCGTCTCCAAGGCCGCCCTGCTCAACCTCACGCAACAGCTCGCGGTCGAGCTGGCGCCCGGGATCCGGGTCAACGCCGTCGCCCCCGCCGTCGTCCGCACGCGGCTGGCGCAGGCGCTCTACGAGGGCGACCGCGAGGCCGCCCTGGCCGCGGTCTACCCCCTCGGACGCATCGGGGAGCCCGAGGACGTGGCGGGCCCGGTCGCGTTCCTGCTGTCCGACGACGCCGCGTGGATCACCGGCCATACGCTCACCATCGACGGCGGCGCGAGTGCCGTCGCCGTCGGCTAGTCGCACACGAGAGAGGCACCACCATGGCCACGTCCAGCGTCGTCGACGACATCACGCGGGCCGCCGTCGACCTGTTCTCCACCCAGGGGTACGCCAACACCTCGGTGCAGCAGATCGTCGAGGCGGCCGGCGTCACCAAGGGCGCGATGTACCACTACTTCGAGTCGAAGGACGACCTCCTCTTCTCGATCTACGAGCGGATGCTGACGCTCCAGACGCACCACCTGGAGGAGATCGTCGGGCGCGGCGCGCCGACCGCGCAGACGCTGCACGACGTCTGCGTGGACGTGGTCGAGACGTCGATCGACTTCCTGCCCGAGGGCACGGTCTTCTTCCGCAGCGTCCACATGCTCTCCGAGCCCCGTCAGAAGGAGGTCACGCGCCGACGCCGGCAGTACCACGACGTGTTCGCGGGGCTGATCGAGCGCGGCCAGGAGGAGGGCCTCTACCGGACCGACATCCCCCGCGCAGTGCTCGTCGCCCACTTCTTCGCGGACGTGCACTACCTGTCGAACTGGTACTCCCCCGACGGCGCCGAGGACAAGGGGGTCCTCGCCCGGCAGCTGACGGACCTCTTCCTCGTCGCGATCAAGGCCTGAGCCCCGTGCGCGCCTGGCACGTGACCCGGCACGGCGAGCCCGCCGAGGTCCTGGAGCTCGCCGACGTCGCGGACCCCACTCCCGGTCCCGGGCAGGTGCTCGTCCGGGTGCGCGCCGTCGCGGTGAACTTCCCCGACGTGCTGCTCGCCCGCGGCGAGTACCAGGTCCGCCCGGCGCTGCCCTTCTCTCCCGGCATCGAGCTGTGCGGCGAGGTGGTCGGCCTCGGCGACGGGGTGTCCCGCGTGGCGCTCGGCGACCGGGTCGTCGGGTCCCGGATCGGCGTGCTCTCAGAGCTCGCGGTGCTCGACGAGCGCGAGGTGTTCCCGGCGCCGGCCGCGCTCGACGACGCGGAGGCAGCCGCGCTGACCATCGGCTACCAGACCGCCTGGTTCGGGCTGCACCGGCGCGCAGCCCTGCAACGCGGCGAGACCCTGCTCGTGCACGCGGCGGCCGGCGGCGTGGGCACCGCTGCCGTGCAGCTCGGGGCCGCCGCGGGTGCCCGCGTGATCGGGGTGGTCGGCAGCGCGGCCAAGGCGGAGGTCGCCCGGAAGGCCGGCGCGGAGGTCGTGATCGACCGGTCGGCGCAGGACGTCGTGGCGGTGGTCAAGGCCGAGACCGCAGGTGCGGGTGCCGACGTGGTGTTCGACCCCGTCGGCGGGACCGCCTTCGAGCAGTCCACCAGGTGCATCGCGTTCGAGGGCCGGATCGTGGTGGTGGGCTTCGCGGGCGGGACGATCCAGGCGGTCAACGCCGGGCACGCGCTGGTGAAGAACTACGGCGTGCTGGGCCTGCACTGGGCGCTCTACGCGCAGCGCCGTCCCGGGCTGGTGGACGCCGCGCACGTCGAGCTCACGCGGCTCATCGACGAGGGGCGCATCCGGCCGGTCGTCGGTGAGGTCGTCGCGTTCGAGGACGCTCCCGCGGCGGTGCAGCGGCTCGCCGACGGCGGCACCACCGGGCGCCTCGTGGTCCGGGTCCCGTGAGCGCGCTCGACGGGCGCGTCGCGATCGTCAGCGGCGCCGCGGGCGGGCTCGGGTCGGCCTTCGTGCGCGCCCTGCACGCCGCGGGGGCGAGCGTCGTGGTCGCGGACCTGGTCGACGACGCCGCAGGCGCGCTGGCCACCGAACTGGGCGACCGCGCGCTGGCCGTGCACCTGGATGTCACCTCCCCGGAGAGCTGGGCCGGGACCGTCGACCGGACGTTGACGGCCTTCGGCGCGGTAGACGTGCTGGTGAACAACGCGGGGATCGCGAACGCCGGACCGATCGACCACTACCCGCTCGCCAAGTGGGACGCCGTCATCGCGGTCAACCTCACGGGTGTGTTCCTGGGCGCGCAGGCCGTGGTGCCGGCGATGAAGGCGGCCGGCCGTGGGTCGATCATCAACATCTCGTCGGTGGAGGGCATGCGCGGGGGCGACCACCTGCACGGCTACGTCGCCTCCAAGTTCGGGGTCCGGGGCCTGACCAAGTCGCTCGCGGTCGAGCTGGGGCGCGACGGCATCCGGGTCAACTCCGTGCACCCGGGCTTCGTGCTCACGCCCATGACCGCGCGGCTGGACCCCACGGCGACGGCCATCCCCCTCGGCCGGCCGGCGGACGCCGCCGACGTCGCGGGCACCGTGGTCTTCCTCGCGTCCGACGACTCCGCCTACACCACGGGCACCGAGCTGGTGGTCGACGGCGGCATGATCGCGGGCATCCCGCACTCCTGACCGGCTCCGCGCGGCCGTGACACAACTGTGCTCGCAGGGACATACCGTCCGGTCGGTTTCTGTTGTACGTTCGTCCTCACCGACACGAAGAGGTGCCGATGTCCGCACTGACAGCTCCTCCCCGAGAGGGTGCCCCGCGCCTTGCCGTCCGCGGCCTCAGCGTGCGGTTCGGCGGCCTCGCCGCCCTCGACGACGTCTCCCTGCACGTCGACGAGGGGGAGGTCGTCGGGCTCATCGGCCCCMACGGCGCGGGCAAGACGACCCTCTTCAACGCCGTCTGCGGCCTGGTCCGTCCGAGCGCGGGCTCCCTCGCGGTCGGCGGCCACCCGCTGGTGCCCGACCCGACGCGGCTGGCTGCGCGCGGCGTCGCCCGCACGCTCCAGGGGCTCGGCCTGTTCCGCGGCCTCACCGTCCGCGAGAACGTCCTGGCCGGCCGCCTGGGCGCGCACGACCCGGGCGCCGACGCCCAGCGGCAGCTCGACGCCCTCGGCCTGGCCGGGCACGCCGACCGGCCCGTCGGCGACCTGCCCTACCCGGAGCAGAAGAAG
>NZ_JBFUHU010000088.1:0-13087 GCF_056402235.1 Cellulomonas sp. P4_B5_2 | reverse complement strand
CACCAGCGCCGCGGGCTCGTCGCGGCACCAGCGCCGCGGGCGCGTCGCGCGGCCCGTGGCCTGGCGTGGGTCACCGACCGGTACGACGACCTGACCGAGGAGTTCATCGGCATCGTGCGCGGTCGCACCGCGACCTCGTCGCGCGGCCGCGGCGCCCCGGCTGCGGAGGCGACTCCGCCGAAGGCCCGCGGCAAGGGATCCGGCACGGGCGCGACGGGCAAGGGCGGGTCCGGCAAGGGATCGACGGGCAAGGGCGGGTCCGGCACGGGCGCGACGGGCAAGGGCGGGTCGGGTCGCAAGCCGTCGGCCAAGGGCACCGCCGCCCCCCGCGCACGCAAGCCCCGCCCCCGCTGACCCGCAACACGTGACGAGAACAACCCTGGACGCGTTCTGCACCCCCGTGACGCGTCCCACGTTGTTCTCGTCGGCCCGTCGGGCGACTCGGCCGGGGGACGGCCCGGTCGGCCCCTCGGGCGGCTCGGCCGGGGGACGGCCCGGTCGGCCCCTCGGGCGACTCGGCCGGGGGACGGCCCGCGGGAGTAATGTCCGGATCCGGGGGTACCGCGACGACGCGAGCCGGGAGGTCCGATGAGCAGCGCCCTGACCGACGAGTCCCCTGCACAGACGAAGGGGCTGAGCTCCGGTTCGCTGGGCCTCTGGGGCAACACCGTCATCGGCCTGGCCAGCACGGCACCCGCCTACTCGCTGGCGGCGACGCTCGGCTACGTGGTGCTGGCGGTCGGCGACAAGTCGCCGGCCATGTTCCTCATCGCGTTCGTGCCGATGCTTCTCGTCGCGATCGCCTACCGCGAGCTCAACTCGGTCATGCCGGACTGCGGGACCACGTTCACCTGGGGCGCCAAGGCGCTCGGTCCGTGGGTCGGCTGGCTGGGGGGCTGGGGCCTGGCGGTGTCGGGGATCATCGTGCTGGCCAACGTGGCCGAGGTCGCAGCCGTCTACTTCCTGCGCGCGTTCGGCCTCGACGAGGTGGCCGAGAACCGGATCGCGGTCCTGCTCATCGGAGTCGGCTTCATCGCGGCCATGACCTGGGTGAGCTACCGCGGCATCCTGGTCAGCGAGCGCCTGCAGAACGTGCTCGTCGTCTTCCAGTTCATCGTGCTGGGGGGCTTGAGCATCCTGGCGCTCTGGAAGGTCTACGCCGGCACCGCCGGACCGCAGGCCGTGCTCCCGGAGTGGTCCTGGTTCAACCCCGCCGGGCTGTCGTCGTCGGCCATCGCCGCCGCCGTGATCCTGTGCCTGTTCATCTACTGGGGCTGGGACGCGTGCCTCGCGGTCAACGAGGAGACCAAGGACCTCGCACGCACCCCCGGACGCGCCGCGGTGCTGGCCACGGTCATCCTGCTGGTCACCTACTGCCTGGTCGCGGTGGCCGTGCAGGCGTACGCGGGGTTCGGCACCACCGGGATCGGCCTGAACAACGAGGCCAACATCGACGACGTGGTCACCGTGCTGGGCGGTCCGCTGCTCGGACCGGTGATGGCGTTCATCCTCCTGCTGGTCATCGCGGTGTCCGCGACGGCGTCGACGCAGACCACGATCCTGCCGACCGCCCGCGGCACCCTCGCGATGGCCGTCTACAAGGCCGTGCCCGAGCAGTTCGCGCGCGTGCACCCGGTGTTCAAGACCCCGTCGTTCTCCACGCTGGTCATGGGGATCACGGCCACCGTGTTCTACATCGTGCTCAAGCTGCTGAGCGAGGACGCCCTGTTCGACTCGATCGCGTCGCTGGGCCTCGCCGTGGCGTTCTACTACGCCGTGACCGCCTTCGCGTGCGTCGCGTACTTCTGGCGGTCGATCTTCCGCAGCGCCCGCAACTTCTTCCTGCGCGGCCTGTTCCCGCTGCTCGGCGGCGCCGGCATGGTCTGGGCGTTCGGCATCTCGGCGCGCGACATGCTCGACCCCGACTACGGGTACACGAGCTTCGGCGGGGTCGGCGGTGTGTTCGTCATCGGGGTCGGGATGCTGGTCCTCGGGGTGCCGCTGATGGTCGCGTGCGCCGCGAAGCTGTCCCTGCGGCCGTACTTCCGCGGCGAGTCGCTCAACCGCGACACCCCGGTGCTGGTGCCCGACTTCGAACCGCCGCGCGGGGGCCTCTGATCAGCCCTTGCCGGAGGCGGCCTTGCGGTCGGCCTCGGCCTTGCGGTCCGCCTCGCGCGACTCCTGCAGGCGCTCCTCCAGGCGCACCTGCGCGGCGATCTCGCGCTCGCGGACCAGCCAGTTGGGCGGCTCGGCCTGCAGCGCCTCGATCTCTTCCGTGGTCAGCGGGTCCGTGATCCCGCCGCGCGCGAGGCCGCTGATCGAGATGCGCAGCCGGCCCGCGATGACGCTGCGGGGGTGCGGCCCGTCGCGGCGCAGGTCCACCAGCCACTGCGGCGGCGTGCGCTGCAGCTCGGTGAGCTCGTCGCGCGTGATCATCCGGTTCTGGAAGTCCTCCGGCGTGGCCGGCAGGTATACGTCGAGCTTGGCGGCTGCGGTCGACGCCTTCATCTCCTGGGACTTCTTCGCGGGTGTCACGCGACAAGGGTAGGCCCCGGCACCACGTCACAGCGTCCGAGGACGTGAGCGCCGTGGCGGCCACTTCCTCGGACGCTGCGCGTCGTCACTTCTCCGGGGGCACCGGGTGCGTGTGCCAGATGCGGTCGATGTAGTCGCGCATCGAGCGGTCCGAGGAGAAGAAGCCGGACCGCGCCACGTTGAGCACCGCCGACCGCGTCCACGCCTCGGTGTCCGCGTACGCCTCGTCGACCCGGGCCTGCGCGTCGATGTACGCCTGGTAGTCGGCGAGCACCAGGAACCGGTCCTCGGACAGCAGGTTGGACACGATGGGCTCGAACGTCGTCCGGTCGCCGCCGGAGAACGTGCCCGACGCGATCAGGTCGAGAGCGTGCCGCAGCGAACGGTTCTCCTCGTAGTACGACGTGGGGTGGTAGCCACGGTCGACGATCTCCGCCACCTCCGGCTCGAGCAGCCCGAAGAGGAAGAAGTTGTCGTCGCCCACGAGCTCGCGGATCTCGACGTTCGCGCCGTCGTCGGTGCCGATGGTCAGGGCGCCGTTGAGCGCGAACTTCATGTTGCCCGTGCCTGACGCCTCCTTGCCGGCCAGCGAGATCTGCTCGGACAGGTCCGCCGCGGGGATCAGCTTCTCCGCGAGCGTGACGTTGTAGTTGGCGGGGAACGCGACGGTGAGCCGGCCCTGCAGCGCGGGGTCGTTGTTGATCGTGCGGCCGACGGCGTTGATCAGGCCGATGGTCTGCTTGGCCATCTTGTAGCCGGGTGCCGCCTTGGCACCGAACGCGAAGGTGCGCGGCGTGACGTCCTCGATCTTCACGGCGCCGGACGTCACCTGGTCGTACAGGGTGACCACGTGCAGGAGCTTGAGCGTCTGGCGCTTGTACTCGTGCAGGCGCTTGACCATCACGTCGAGCATCGTGTCGGGGTCGATCGCGATGCCGTCGCGCTCCGCCAGCACGTCCACCAGCCGGAGCTTGTTCGCGCGCTTGACCTCGCGGAACGCCTGCCGGAACTCGGCGTCGTCGGCCAGCGGCTCGAGATCCTTCAACCGTTCCAGGTCGGTGACCCATCCGTCACCGATCGCCGCCGTGACCAGCTCGGACAGGCCCGGGTTGGCCAGCCGCACGAACCGCCGGGGCGTGACGCCGTTGGTCACGTTGGTGAACTTGTCCGGGAAATAGTCGGAGAAGTCGTGCAGCACCTTGTCCTTGAGCAGCTGCGAGTGCAGGGCCGCCACACCGTTGACCTTCGAACCCGCCACGGTGGCCAGGTACGCCATCCGGACGGCGCGCTCGGGGTACTCGGCGATGATCGACATGCGGCGCACACGGAGCTCGTCGTCCGGGTACGCCTCCCGGAGCTCGGCCATGAAGTCCTCGTTGATCCGGTAGATGATCTCGAGGTGGCGCGGCAGGAGCTTGCCCAGCAGGTCCACCGACCAGACCTCGAGGGCCTCCGGCAGCAGGGTGTGGCAGGTGTACGCGAAGCACTTCTGGGTGACCGCCCAGGCGTCGTCCCAGTCCCAGCCCTTCTCGTCGACGAGGATCCGCATGAGCTCCGGGATCGCGATGACGGGGTGGGTGTCGTTGAGCTGGAAGATGATGCGCTCGGGCAGCTTGTGCAGGTCGAAGTCGCCGGGCAGCACCTGGTCGAGGAAGTCACGGATCGAGCAGGCGACGAAGAAGTACTGCTGCTGCAGGCGCAGCTCCTTGCCCTGCGGCGTGGAGTCCTCCGGGTAGAGCACCTTGGAGATGTTCTCCGCGAACGTCTGGGCGCGGACCGCCTGCGCGTAGTCGCCGGCGTTGAAGATCTCCAGGTCGAACGCGCGGGTGGCGCGCGCGCTCCAGAGGCGCAGCGTGTTCACGCGACCGTTCTCATAGCCCGGGACCATGTAGTTGTACGGGACGCCCAGGACGCTCCAGCCCGGCACCCACCGGCTCCGGGTCTCGCCGTCGTCGGCCACGTACTGCTCGGTGTGACCGCCGAAGTCGACGGTGACGGCGGCCTCCGGGTGCGGGAACTCCCACGGCGACCCCAGCGCCAGCCAGTTGTCGGGCTTCTCCACCTGCCAGCCGTCGACGAACGTCTGGCGGAAGATGCCGTACTCGTACCGGATGCCGTAGCCGATGCACGGGACGTTCATCGTCGCGAGCGAGTCGATGAAGCACGCCGCGAGCCGGCCGAGGCCACCGTTGCCGAGACCGGGCTCGACCTCCGCCTCGCGCAGCTCCGCCAGGTCGATGCCCAGGGACGCCAGACCCTCCTCGACGACCTCGTCGAGGTCGGCGGCGAGCAGGGCGTTGTCCAGCTGCCGGCCGAGCAGGAACTCCGCCGACAGGTACGCCACGGACTTGGCCTGGATCTGGTACTGCCGCCGCAGGGTCTCCATCCAGCGGACCATGAGGTAGTGGCGCACCGTGCGGGCCATGGCGAGGTACTTGTCGTTGACCGACGCGCGCGTGAGGTCGGTGCCCTGACCGAAGTTCAGCTCGCGCAGGAACTCCCGGACAAAACCGTCGACCGTGTGTTCGGGGGTGGCGATGGGCGTGGGTGTCGAGTTCTCCGTCACCCGAGCCACGGTAGCGGGCGTCCTGGCCAACGACCGAGCCGTGCGATCACTCGTAACAAACGGACTGGTCACACCCTGGCGGCGCGGTAGCGCGCTTCCCTAGGGTGAGGCTCAGGGCCCGGGACCCGCTCCCCGCCCCTGACGCGAAGGAGCATCTCCGATGGTCGTCTTCCTGATCCGGGCGTTCATCTTCCTGGCCTCGGCGGCCCTCGGCCTGTGGATCGCGTCGCTGATCGTCGACGGGTTCACCGTGACGGCGTCGGGATTCCTCGTCGCGGTGATCGTCTTCGCGGTCCTGCAGAGCATCCTCACGCCGTGGTTCCTGGTGATGTCCCGCAAGTACGCGAACGCGCTCACCGGTGCCGTCGGCCTGGTCTCCACGGTCGCGGCGCTGTGGGTGGCGACCCTCATCGGCGAGGGCCTGACCATCAGCGGCACCACCGCCTGGGTCTTCGGTTCGCTCACGGTCTGGATCGTCACCATGCTCGGGACGCTGATCCTGCCGCTGATCTTCCTGCGCAACCGGGTGCAGAAGAACAACGCCGCGGTCTGACGGGCTCACCAGCCGCTGGACGAGTCCGGGTGCAGCTCAGGGCACGTCTGCGCGCCGTCGGCCAACAGCTCGAAGTGCCAGATCTCGTTCGCGTACGTGCGGCACAGGCCCAGCTCGAACCCGTGCTCACCCAGCCACAGGGCTCCCTCGGTGGGTCCGACGTCGATCGCGGTCCCCTGCACGTGCGCGGACGACTCCGGCGGGAGCACCCACCGCCGCGCCTCCTCGATCGACCCGTACCGCTCGACCGCGTCGTCGACGATCGCCTGCTGGTCCGCCGCCGACCGCCAGCCCGACGTCAGGGTGAGGGGCACACCGGCCAGCCCGGCCGCCTCCTGCGCGGCGGCGAACCGCTGCTCGAGCACCGGGCTCAGCCCCTGGGCGGTCGGGGTCGGACCCGGAGTCGCGGCGCTGCCCAGCGCGTGCACGAGGCCGGCGACGGCGACGCAGAGCACGACCACCGCACTCGCGACCGCCCACCGCGCACGGCGACGGCGCACTCGTTCCGGGAGTCGTCCGACATAGAGGGTCACGATCCTCACTCTGCGTCGGCAGGACCCCGCGGCGAGTGGCCCTCAGGGCGGATCCCGGCCGCCGGCCGTTGGTCCCCCGGGCGGACCGCCGTCATCCCCCAGGTCAGTCGTGGTAACCCATCGGGAAGCCGCTGTCGCCCTCCGCCCAGGCGTCGCTCGTCGCCCGAGGTGGTGGCACGTGCCGCACGTCCCCGCACCGCGTGCACCGCCACGTCGAGTCGACCGCGGCGAGCCGGACATACGTGTGGTCGATCGGGAGCTCGCACCACCACCAGGCGCCGGGCGGCTCGTGGTCGGGCGTCCGGTCGCGCAGCGCCGAGACCAGGTTGATCAGCGCGAACACGGCCACGAGGGCGAGCACCACCCCGAGGAACGCCCCGCCGAGCCAGAACCAGGCTGTGGGGAGCAGCAGCGCCAGGGCCCCGCCGAGCGCGACGGCCAGCACCACCGACCGGAAGATCACCCGTCGTCGTCGCACGGCGTGCCTCCTGGAGCCGTCGCCGGCACCGGCGACCTCGGACTCCGTGCACCCGATCGTCCTCCGCGAGCGTGCCCAGGGGAAGGACGGGGCGGCTCGGATCGGGTCAGCGCTACTGTGGTCGGGTCTGCGATGTCGGGGACAGCTGGGGGCCCCATCGTGAAGATGGACGACGCGCTGCGCATCGGAGTCGATGTCGCCTGGCAGGTCGCGCGCGGGCAGGACTACGCCCAGGAGCTCACCGAACGCGTCGACCGGGCGCTCTCCTCGGACGCCGGGACCGGCCTGTGCCTGTGGTCGACGACTCCCACCGGCCTGAGCGGAAGCGTGATGCTCGGCGTCTCGCGGCTGTTCACCCTGACGCCCGCCCAGGTCGCCGAGGCCGAGTCGGTGGCCGGCCGGCATCCCTCGTTCCGCACGCTCCTGCGCAACCGCCTCGTCCATCGCGTCAGCGACGTCGCCGAGATGGAGCCGTTCTGGGACTCCGACATCTACCAGGCGATGCACTCCCACACCGAGGGCCGCTACCCCGCCGCTCTCGCCCTGCAGCGCACCCCGACGACGCTGCTGTTCCTGGGCGTGCACCGGCAGTGCGGCGACCTCACGGACGACGAGCTCGCCTGCCTCGCGGCGCTCGGGGAACCGGTCCGTGCGGCGCTGACGTTCCGCGCGGCACTCGACTCCGCCATCGCCCGCCTCGGGGAACGGTACGAGGAAGGAAGCACCCCGTTCACACCGAGAGAGGCCGAGGTCATCGCCCTGGCCGGCCGCGGATGGACGACCACGCGCATGGCCCGGCACCTGGGGATCAGCGAGAGCGCAGTGAAGCACCGCCTCGCCGCGGCGCGCGACCGGGTGGGAGCGGCCAGCCGCATCGAGCTCGCGGCCCGCTGGGCCCGACAGGTCGACCACGCCGAGTAGCGGGGTGCCCGGTGGGGGTCAGCTCAGCTCGGCGCAGAGGTCCCGGGTCGGGCCCGCGAAGGACTCGAGCGTCCAGACCGCGTCCGCGTCGACATGGAAGACGACCCGGCCGTTGTAGAGGGTGGTGGACGGCCCGGCAGGCACATCCGTCGGGAACAGGATGACGATGTTGCTGCCGTTCAGCTCGTAGCGGGAGGCATCGTCCGGCAGCTGCGTCACCCGCACCGCGACGCCCTTGGACCGCAGGCTGAGCGACGCGCTGGTGTCCACGTTGGTCAGGGTGAGGTTCTCGCCCCGGCCGGTGAACATGATGACGTCGCCGTGCTGGTGGAACTTGAGGGCTCCACCGTCCCCGACGATGTCGAGCGGGAAGTCGCAGGCAAGGCCCGCGGGTTGCACCGCGGCGTGCGCCGGCGCGGCGGCCAAGGCGGTCAGACCGAGCGCTGCGAGGGCGGCGGTGGCCAGGCGGAGGGTGCGAGCAGGTGTGACGCTCATGGGGATGATCCTTCGGTGCGGCGATCGCGATGGGCGATGGCGCGTCACGGTCCGGAGGACGGGGCGCGCGGTGGCGGCCGGCCGCAACAGCCGAAGCGGGCCGGCGTGGTGCGCTGCCCGACTCCGGGCAGGCTGTCTCACGTTATCGGCGAGCGACCGAACGCCTCGCCTGTCCCTTCGGCCACGTTGTGCCCCGAGCGCCGGGTGTGCTCGGGCAAGAAGAGAGGCGCACTGCGTGTCAGCAGCGCGCCTCGTCTTCTTCATCCTGCTCTGTGCGCCCGAAGGGACTCGAACCCCCAACCTTCTGATCCGTAGTCAGATGCTCTATCCATTGAGCTACGGGCGCATGGCCCCGCAGGGCCGCAGACGACGATACAGGTCAGGTGCCCGGTCGCCCAAACCGTGGCCACGTGACCCGTCACACGCCCGTGGCAGGATCGCCCGGTGACGACCACGCAGCGACTGGGCACCGGCGGCGGCCGGTGGGGCATGCGCGCGGACGTGCTCCGGCACGGGGGCGGCCACGACGGCAGCCGGGTCGGGTACATCGAGCTGTTCTTCGACCTCGTGTTCGTCTTCGCGGTCACCCAGCTGTCGCACAGCCTCATCGCGCACCCGGACCTCACCACCCTGCTCCAGACGCTCGTGCTCGCCTGGGCGGTCTGGTGGCTGTGGATCGACACCACGTRGGTGACCAACTGGCTCGACCCGGACAAGACCCCCGTGCGGGCGATGCTGCTGGTCCTCATGCTGCTGGGTCTGCTCATGTCGAGCGCGATCCCCGAGGCGTTCGAGGGCAAGGCGCTGCTGTTCGCGGTGCCGTACGTGGTGATCCAGGTGGGCCGGACCCTGTTCACGGTGTGGGCGATGGGGCGGCACTGGCCGGAGAACGCCACCAACTTCGTGCGGATCACCGTGTGGCTGAGCGTGTCCGGGGCGTTCTGGATCGCGGGCGCGCTGGTCGACGAGCACCTGCGGCCGGCGCTGTGGATCACGGCGGCGCTGATCGACGTCGTCGGCCCCCGGGCGCTGTTCTGGGTGCCGTTCATGGGGCCGACGGACCCGACGACGTGGTCCGTCCGGGGCTCGCACATGGCCGAGCGGGTGGCCCTGTTCCTCATCATCAGCCTGGGCGAGTCGATCATCGTCACCGGCACGGCGTTCGCGGAGCTGGAGCTCGACACCACCACGCTGCTGGCGTTCCTCGCGGCGTTCGCCAGCACCGTGCTCATGTGGCTGCTGTTCTTCGACCGGTCCGAGCGGTCGGCCACCGAGTACTTCTCGTCGCGCGCGGAGCCGGGGATGGTCGCGCAGACCGCCTACACGTACGTCCCGTTCCTGCTGATCGCGGGGATCGTGCTCACGGCCGTGGCCGACGAGCTCGTGCTCCTGCACCCCCTCGGGCACACCGACACGTGGACCGCGGGGCTGGTCTGCGGCGCCGCGGCGGTGTACCTGCTGGGGAACGCGTTCTTCCGACGCGCGACCGGCGGCCGGTGGTCGGCGCCGCACCTGGTCGGCGTCGTGGCGGTGCTCGGGGTGTTCGCGCTGCGGGACGCGGCCTCCCCGCTGGCCCTGAACTGGGTGTCGAACGCGGTGCTGCTGGCGGTGATCGTCGGCGACGTGGTGCTGGCGCGCCGGGGCCGGACACAGCAACAGCCCGAACCGTGACGGTTCGAGCTGCTGGTTCGAGCGAGATCTCGTGCAAGAGCGGAGACGGTGGGATTTGAACCCACGGAAGGCTTACGCCTTCACGACCTTAGCAGGGTCGCGCACTAGACCGGGCTATGCGACGTCTCCAGGACCAGCACAGGGTACCCGCGCCGGTGGCCCACCACCAAAGCGGCCCCTGACCTGCGGCGTCGCTGCCGCCTAGCCCTTGGGCACCCACTCGTTGGCCCGCTTGCCCTCCGCCGCGAGCCGCGCCGACTCCTCGAGCCGCGCCGCACGCGTGGTCGCGCGCTTTGCCTGCACGATCCAGCCGAGGATGGCGCGCCGAGCCGACGGCGGGAATGCGTCGAACTGCGCGCGCGAGCCCGGGTAGCGGTCGAACGCCGCCGCCAGGTCGTCCGGGACCACCAGGTTCTCCACGTCGTCGAGCAGCGTCCACGACCCGTCGGCCTTGGCCGCGTCGATGACCGCGCGGCCGGTGGGGGTCATCCGGCCCTCTGCCTCCAGTCGCACGATCCGTTCCTTGTTGGTCCGCGCCCAGCCGCTGCCCGGCTTGCGGCGCGTGAACCAGAGCATCCGGCGCTCGTCGTCGACCGTCTTGCTCGTCGAGTCGATCCACCCGACGCACAGCGCCTCCTCGACCGCCCGCTCGTACGGCACGGTCGGCCTGCCGGTCGCGGTCTTCCACGACACCAGCCACGCCCCGGGCACGGTGTCGTGGTGGGCGCGCAGCCAGTCGCGCCACTCCTCGATGCTCTCGGGGTGCACCCGCGGGGCGTCGTCCCTGCTGTCTGCCATCGGCTCCTCCTACTTCCCGTCGCGTGCGGCCTCGGCCGCGTCTCGTGCTCGTTCCGCACGGTGGAGCTCGCGCTCGGCCACCGCGACGTCCTTGTCGTCGGCGCGCAGGGTCTGCTGCGTCGACGCCACGTCCTTGTCCGCGACCGTGGCCGCCTTGCCGGCGGCGGCGAGGCGGCGGCGGACCTCCGCGAGCTCGCGCACCAGGTCGTCCTCCTCCTCGTGAGCACGGGCGGCACGCTCCTGCGCGCGGGCGACCTCCGCGGCACTCTCGTCGCGCGCCGCGACCGCGGCCTCGTGCCGACGCCTGGCCTCCGCCGCGGCTCGCTCGGCCTCCTCCCACGCCGCCTGCGCCTCGTCGCGGGCGCGCTGCTCGCGCTCCTCGCGGCGCCGGCGTTCGCGGTCGACGGCGGTCTCCTTGGGCTCTGCGCGCTCCGACTCCCCGACGAGCCGGAGCTTGCCGCGCGCGGCGGGCGGGCTCGGCTCCTTCGGTGCCTTCGCCGGCTTCGGTGGCGCAGGCGGGGGTGCACCCTCGGCCGTGTCCGCGCTGCCGAAACCCGCATACTCGCGCGCCGCGGTGAGACGACCGGACACGACCTCGCGCGCCACCGCCGGGTCCGCGAGCGCGGCGGTGAGCGTGGCGTCGAGCTCCTGCGGTGAGCGTGGCGTCGAGCGGCCGAGACGGTCGGCTTGCGCAGCTCTCCGATGGCGTCGGCGAGCTCGCGGTCCTTGTCGGCCTTCGCGGCCTTCACGGCGGCGGCGCGGCGGGCGACGAACTCCGCGGGAGGCCCGGCGTAGAGCTCGTCGGCGACGTCGTCGAGCTCGCTCATCGGTCCGCCCCGGCGCTGGTGTGCACGCTCCGACCCTGCCACGTGGCCGTCCACCTGCGCACGGATCTCCGCTCGGGTCGCGCGACCGACCACCCGCGGTGATGATCTGGACGACGGATCGAGCAGCGGTCCCGCCCAGCTGATCCCCTGGGAGTGACGGAGATGGCCCTGCCTGGAAGCGTGCGACTGCGCGCGCTCGGCCCGAGCAGCGGCGCACCGACGATCCCCCGCACGGTCGGTGAGGCCCTGCGCGACGTCGTGACCTGGCCCGCCGACCTGCTCCCCGGTGGGGGCCGCACGATCGAGCTCTGGGAGCTGCTCGCCACGCTCGGCGCCGCCGACCTCGGTGTGGCACGGGCGGTCGAGCCGCACCTCGACGCGCGCGCGATCCTGGCGCAGGCCGGCGTCCCCGACGGCGGCCGGCGGACTTGGGGCGTGTTCGCGGCCGAGGGCCCAGGCGTGCGGCTCGACGCGGCGCAGGACGACGACGGCTGGCGGCTGCACGGGACGAAGCCGTGGTGCTCGCTGGCGGGCGAGCTGGACGCGGCGCTGGTCACCGCGCACCTCGCGGACGGCACACGGGGGCTGTTCGCGGTGGGCCTGCGCGAGCAGGGCGTCCGGCCGGCCGACCAGGAGTGGGTGTCCCGGGGGCTGGCCGAGATCCCGAGCACCGCCGTGGCGTTCGACGACGTCCGCGCGACTCCGGTGGGCGCGCCCGGCTGGTACCTCGAGCGGCCGGGGTTCTGGTGGGGCGGCGTCGGGGTGGCGGCGTGCTGGTTCGGCGGCGCGGTCGGGATCGGCCGGCGGGTGCACGCGCAGGCGCACGGGCGCGACGACCCGCTGCTCGCGATGCACCTCGGGGCAATCGACCAGCGGCTGGAGTCCGCCCGCCGGGCCCTCGCCGAGGCGGCCGGCCTGGTGGACGCAGGCTCGCTCGACGCCGCGCAGGGCAGGCTGCTGGCCAAGCGGGTGCGGGCGACCGTGGCCGGGGTCTGCGAGGACGTGCTGCGGATCGCCGGGCACGCGCTCGGTCCGGCGCCGCTCGCGCTCGAGGCGGAGCACGCCAAGCGGGCGGCCGACCTGCAGGTCTACGTCCGCCAGCAGCACGCCGAGCGCGACGACGTGTCCCTGGGACAGGCGCTCGCCGCCGTGGCGGATCCGCCGTCGTGACGTTCGACGGACAGGCCCCCGGCACTCCCGCCGACGCCTGGTCCGCCGACGCCCGATTCCGCGACCTGCCCGCGCTCGCGCTCCGGCGGACCGGACGCACGGTGGTGGTCGCCGCCCACCCGGACGACGAGACGCTCGGCGCCGGCGGCATCCTGGCCGAGCTGGCAGACGCCGGTCACCCGGCCGAGGTCGTCGTCGTCTCCGACGGCAGCGCGTCCCATCCCGGCTCCCCGACGCTCACGCCCGACGCGCTGGTGGAGGTCCGGTCGGCGGAGGTGCGCGAGGCGGTGCGGCTGCTGTCCCCCGACTCCCCGGTCACGCTGCTCGGTCATCCCGACGGCGGGCTGCGCGAGGTGCGCGACGCGGTCGAGGCGGACCTCCGGAAGCTGCTGGCCGACGGCCCTCCGGTCGACCAGCTCGTTTCCCCGTGGCGCGGGGACGGGCATCGCGACCACCGGGTTGTCGGCGAGATCTGCGCGACGCTGGCCGACGAGCTGGGCTGCACGCTGCTGGAGCGAGCTGGGCTGCACGCTGCTGGAG
>NZ_JBFUHU010000087.1:0-11425 GCF_056402235.1 Cellulomonas sp. P4_B5_2 | reverse complement strand
GTAGACGACGGCGCTGCGCCACCACGAGCTCACACGCGAACCAGCTCGACCAGGACGATGGCCGGGTTGGGCAGGTGGACCTCGATCGAGGAGCCGTCCAGAGGCCGCTCGGTCACGGCCAGCCGGTCGGCTGCGCGCAGGGTCGCCCACTGGTCGTCGGTCGGCCAGTCGGCGCCGTCGGACAGCGACGACCACACGGCCGCGATGTTCGAGTGGTCCGCGTCGATCCGCGACTCGCGCACCGTCCACGACCCCGGCGGGAGCCCGTCCAGCACCAGGTGCACCCTCCGCTCCAGCGCGGCGGACCCGTCGACCTTGCTCTGGTCCAGCGTGCCGTTCCAGAGCGCGATCGCGACCCTGTCGTCGTCGCGCGACGCCCACGCCTCGACCAGGCTGTCCGCGCCGTCCCCGGTCAGGGTCGCCGCGACCTCGTCGGACCCCAGCTGCTCCAGCAGCCACAGGGCCCACCAGCGTGGCTTGCGCAGCTCGCCGACCGTGCGCAGCCCGAAACCGCCGTGCAGCAGCCGCGGCGGGCGGCCCAGCTCCTCGAACTGGTCGGACACCACCCAGTAGGAGAGCGCCTCGATCCGGCCGGCCGCGGAACGCATCCCACGGGCGAGGAACGCCGCGGAGAACACCCCGTCGTTGGCGTTGCCGAAGTGCGTCGGGCTCACGCCCCACTCGGTCCACCAGATCTCGGCGTCCTCGCGCCCGTGCCGCGCGAGCGTCGCCCGCAGGTCCAGCGGCGCGTTGCCGTAGGTGTGGGTCGAGACGAAGTCGACCGGAGCGCCGGACCCGGCGACGTGCTCGAGCAGCCCGTCCACCCAGCCCGCCGCCGCCGTGGACGGCCCCCCGACCACGAGCCGGTCGTCGACCGCGCGCACGGCGTTCACCGTCATGTCGTACAGACGCCAGAACTCCTCGCGCGTGCCCGACCAGAACACCTCGAGGTTGGGCTCGTTCCACACCTCGAACGACCAGCGCTCGCGAACCTCGTCCAGCCCGTAGCGCTGGACCAGGTGACCGACGAGGTCGGTGATCAGCGCGCCCCAGCGGTCCCAGTCCTTGGGCGGGGACACGATCGCGGCGTACCCGAACACGGTCACGTCCGGGTCCGACGCCAGGTCGCGCGGCATGTACGACAGCTCGACCACCGGCCGCAGGCCCAGGGCGAGCAGCGCGTCGTAGGTGGCGTCGACACCGGTGAAGTCGTGCACCGGCTCCCCGTCGACCTCGCGGTACACGCCGAGGTCGTCGCACAGGATCGCGTGCGCCCGGACGGTGGCCACGCCGAGCTCGTCGTGCGCCGCGCGCAGCGCGCTGGTCAGGTCGGCGGCGATGCTCTGCCCGCCGACCGACTCGTCGCTGAGCAGCAGGCTGAGGTGCTCCGAGCCGATCATCGGCCGCCAGGGCCGGGGCAGCTCCCGGACCACGGTGTCGAGGTCCACGAGCACCTCCACCACCGCGGGATCACCGACGGGCAGCGAGGCGGCGACCACCTCGTCGCCCCCCGGACCCGTCACGTCGACGTCGGTCACGGTGGCCACGGCGTACCTGTGCGGCACGCCGGGCTCGCCGGTGGTGTCCGCGTACGGCCGGTGCGGCACCGCGAGGACGTCGCCCCCGAGGTGGTCCAGCGGGACGCCGTCACGGATCACCTGGTAGCCGACCGCGCCCTGCACCGGCTCCCAGTGCAGCGACACCTGACCGACCCCGGGGGCCGCGTAGAGGCCCGCGGGAGGTGCCAGCACGGGGATCGCACCTGCCGCAGCCGTGTCGGAGCGCCGACCGATCCGGTCCTCCCAGTCCGTGCGTGCGTCGGTCACTTGACGACCCCCGCGCCGAACTCCTCCTGGCCGATGAGCGGGCGCAGGACCTTCTCCACCTGACGGGTGCCGAAGGAGTCGTGCAGGATGCCGCCGCCGAGCACGTTGCCCACCGCGCCCAGCACCATGCCCTGGTCGAGGGAGAGGTACCGCTCCGCCTGGGTGTTCGAGCGCACGGCGACCGCGTCGTAGAACCCGCCGTCCCCGTACGCGCCGAGGACCGTCTCGATCTTGCGCAGGTTGTCGACGGCCTCGCGGGGTGCGTACGGCAGAGCGAGGAACGAGGCGTGCGGCGTGACGACTCCGTCACCGAACGTCGGTGTCGGGTTGGTCGCCGGGCGGCAGCCCTCGTAGCCGGCGTCGACGTTCGTCTTCTCCGCATCGGACGGGTACCCCTCGGGGTTCATGCCGATCGCGTCGACCCCGTAGACGTCGTAGTTGGCGAACGGGTCGCTGGCGGGGGAGAAGCCCCAGTAGCCGTAGCCGGCCTCGACCAGGCCGTGCTCGATGTGCGCGCGCACCGCGAGCGGGTGGTTGACGCCCCAGCTCTTCGGGGCCCACTCGGACTCCGGCACGAACAGGTCGGGCATGAGCTCCTCGAACATGTCGCCGCCCCACGTGGGCACGATGTGCATGCCGCGGTAGGTGAACGCGCCCTCGAACACCTCGAGGCCCTCGTACGTGCGGGTCACCCCGACCGGGCGCTGCTCCAGCCAGGCCCAGTCGCAGCTGGCCGGGAACGTGCGGGCCGTCGCGAAGTAGTGCGCGGGCGGGATCTGGCCGCGGGCGATGCCGATGTAGCTGGCGATCCGCGGCTCGGAGTTGGTGATGTCGTAGTGGTTCTTGGTGAAGTACACCGGCGAGCCCGCGACCGTCCCCGGGTCGGTCGCCTGGGGTGGCGGGTCGGCCCAGAAGCCACCGCGCATCATGCCGGGCTTGGTGCCGCCGAACTGGTTCGCGTCGTAGAACGCCGCGAAGTTCATCGGCTCGAGCAGGGCGTTGGCCTGCCGGCGCAGGGACGGCTCGGCGGTGGCGACCACCATGAGCGCGGCCGCGAACCAGCCGTTGTCCACGGTCGACAGGAACGGGTAGACCGTCTCGCCGGTCGGGAACTGCGTGAGCTTGGCGCCGGTGGCCTCGTCGTACCAGTTGTAGAACATGCCGCTCGGCTCGTGGCGCTCCATCGTGGCGATCGTGTCGAGGGTCTGCTTCATGCGCTCGCGGGCCTCGCGCTTGCCGATGATCCCGAGCTCCTCCGCGGAGACCGTCGACCACAGGTACGCGCCGATGTTCGTCGGCGAGGTGTAGCCGGACCGCGTGGCGGGATCGAGGGACGCGTCGATGTTGTCGGCCGGCAGGCCCGTGGTCTCGTCCGTCATGGCGACGAACGAGGTCCACGTGTCCGTCGCCCACCGGTGCAGGTCCGCGCGGTCGTGGCGGGTCAGGCCGAGGTCGTCGTCGTGGTGCCGGCCGCCGGCGGAGGCGGTCGTGGCACCGGTGAGCAGGAGTGCGGCAGCCGCTGCTGCGGCCGCGAGAGGTCGAAGTCTCATCATCGAGCCCTTCTCGGAGGTCAGGTCTTGAGGCCGGTGGTAGCCAGCCCCTGGACGAAGTGACGCTGGAGCGCGAGGAACACGACCAGCACGGGAACGACGACCACCACGGAGCCGGCCAGCAGCAGGCCGTACTGGGTCGCGTTCTGCCCGACGCTGTAGAGCGCGAGCGCCACCGGCAGCGTGTACATGTCCTCGGTGCTGGCGACCACCAGCGGCCACAGGAAGTTGTTCCAGGAGCCCAGGAACGTGAGGATCGCGAGCGTGGCGAGCGCGGGTCGGCACAGCGGCAGGACCACGCGCCAGAAGATCCGCAGCTCCCCGGCGCCGTCCACCCGGGCGGCGTCGATCAGCTCGTCGGGGATCCCCTGCATGAACTGCCGCATGAGGAAGACGCCGAACGGCCCGGCCAGGAACGGCAGGATCAGCCCGAAGTACGTGTTGACCATGCCCAGGTTGCTGACCAGCACGAACAGCGGGACCAGCGTCACCATCCCGGGGATCATCAGCGTGGCCAGCACCAGCCGGAACAGCCAGGTGCGTCCCCAGAAGTCGATCTTGGCGAACGCGTACCCGAGCATCGAGCAGAACAGCAGGTTGCCGAGCGTCACCGCGATGGCGACGACGATCGAGTTGGTGAAGAACTGCGGGAAGTCGAGGCGCGTGAACAGCTCACGGAAGTTGTCCAGCGTCGGTGCCTGCGGCCACCACGTGGGCGGGTTGGCGCGCAGCTCGCCCTCGGACTTGAACGACCCGAGCAGCATCCACACGAACGGGGTGACGACGAGCAGGAGCCCGACGCCCAGCACTGCGTAGATCCACGGTCGTGCCTGCGGCTCCCCGAGGTGGGAACCCTCCGTACCCCGGGGCTTGGTCACGGTGGCGGTGGCGGTCATGCCGCACCCCCCGTCCGGCGGAACCAGCGTCGGCGTCGCCCGGTGGCGTCGTCCCGCTCGCCCAGCACCTTGAACTGGATGACGGTCAGCAGGACGACGGCGGCGAACAGCACGTAGCTCATGGCCGCGGCGACGCCGTAGTTGCCGAACCCGAAGGTGTTGTAGATCAGGTACGCCACCGACAGCGTGCTGTTCAGCGGCCCGCCCTGGGTCATCACGAACGGCTCCTCGAAGAACTGCAGGAACCCGATGCCCGTGATCACGCCGGCGAACAGCATGGTCGGGCGCAGCGTCGGCAGGGTGATGCTGCGCAGCCGCTGCCACGCGTTGGCACCGTCGAGCGCGCTGGCCTCGTGCAGTGCCTTGGGCACCGACTGCAGGCCCGCCAGGAAGATGACGACGAGCGTGCCGAGCGAGCGCCACACCGACATCGCGATGAGCGACGGCATGGCCCACGTCGTGCTGCCGAGCCAGTCCGGCCCCTGGATGCCGAACCAGCCGAGCACCTCGTTGATCAGCCCGTTCTCGGGCTGCAGCAGGAACCGCCACACCACTGCCACGGCCACGATCGAGGTGACCACCGGCAGGTAGTAGCCGACGCGGAAGAACCCGGACAGCTTGGTGATGCCGGTGTTCAGGGCGATCGCGATGGCCAGGGCGAGCAGGATCGTGAGCGGCACCCCGACGACGACGAAGTAGAGGGTGTTGAGCGCGGCCTTCTGGAAGAGCGGGTCCGTGAGCACGGTGGAGAAGTTCTCGAACCCGACGAGGTTCACGGAGAACGGGTTCTGCAGGTCGCGGCTCTTGATGTCGGTGACGCTCATGAAGAGCGACGACACCACCGGCCACGCCGTGAACACGAGGAAGAACAGCACGAACGGTGCTGCCATGCCCCACGCGGCGATGCTGCGCCGACGGTGCATCGGGGACGAGCGCCGGATCCTGGGGGCGGCCTGGTCGGCCGCCCCCGGGTTCCGCACGCCCGACCCGGAGGTCAGGGTCGTCGACATGAGGTCAGAGCCCCGTGCCGATCGACTCGGCCTGCTGCTGGATGGCCGTGGCGGCCTCCTGCGGGTCCATGCCGGTCTTGCAGACCTTCTCCAGCTCGGTGTCGATGACGTTCGCGACCTGCTCCCACGTCGGGATCGACGGGGGCGCCTRGGCGGTCGTCATCTGCTCGCCGAACACGGCGAGCGCGGCGTCGTCGGCGAGGTCGCCCTCGTCCCACGCGGACTGCACGGAGGGCAGGTCGCTCGTCGTCGCGTACCACTGCGCCTGGATCTCGGGCTGGCTGAGCCACTGGACGAACTTCCAGGCGGCGTCGCGGTTCTCCGAGCTCTTGAACACTGCGAGGTTGCTGCCGCCGATGAACGACGCCTGCTTCTCGTCGGCAGGCAGCGGCGCGAGCGTCACACTGTCGACGAAGCCCTCGCCGCCCGTGTCGTTGAGGATCCCGATGTGCCATGGGCCGGACTGGAACGCGCCGATCTTGCCGGCGACGAAGTCGGGTTCGAGCGTGCCCTCAGGGAGCTCCTTGGGGGCGACCCCGTCGGTGAAGAACGACTGGTAGTAGGTGAGCGCCTTGACGAACTCGGGGCTGTCGAACGTGAACTCGGTCTGCTCCTCGTTCATGATCTCCGCGCCCGCCTGCCAGGCGAACGGCAGGAACGTCTGCCACGCGCCCGTCTGACCGGCCTGCAGGGTGATGCCCCACTGGGCGCCCGCCGACTGCATGCCCTTGGACGTCGCCATCAGGTCGTCCCACGTCGCCGGGGTCGGCGAGACGCCGGCCTTCTCCGCCAGCGCGGTGTCGACGAAGAGCACGCGGGTCTCGACGTACCAGGGCACTGCGTAGGACGTGCCGCCCACCTCGGTGGAGCCCCAGGCGCCGGGGAAGAACGCGGACTCGTCGATGAGGTCGGGCGGTGTCGGGTCCAGCCCGCCGCTGGTGGCGAACTCACCCATCCACGTGGTGCCGATCATCGACACGTCCGGGACCTCGTCGGCCGCGATGGCCGTCGCGATCTTGTCGTGGGCCGCGTCCCAGGGGATGGCCGTGACGTCGATCGTGACGTCGGGGTTCTCCTCGGTGAACGCCTTGGCGAAGTCGCCGAGGGCCTCGCCCTCCGTGCCCATCGCCCAGACGGTGACCGTGCCGCTGACGTCCCCGGTGGCGACCGCCTCGGCGGTGGCGTCGTCCGCTGGTGTGTCGCTCCGGCCGCAGGCGGTCAGGGCGAACGCCGTGACGGCCAGCGCGGCGACGCTGACGCGCGTGGATCTCCTCATGATGGTTCCTCCTCGAACCTGGACAGCCCCTCGTGGGGTCTGTCAGGGGTGCGTGCCGCARCTGTCGCGGACCACCAGGTCGGTGGCGAGCGACTCGTGCCGTGGCGTCGTGCGTTGTCCTGTGATGCGCTGGTCCAGCACCTCGGCGGCGAGTGCCCCGAGAGTGCGCATCGGTTGGCGGACGGTGGTGAGGGCGGGGCGGGCGTGGCGCGCGGCCATGACGTCGTCCCAGCCGGTGATGGCGACGTCGACGCCGACCCGCAGGCCGACCGCCTCCGCCGCGATGATCGCTCCGAGCGCGATCTCGTCGTTGGCGCAGACCAGGGCGTCGGGACGCTCCGTGCCCGCGAGCAGCCCTGCCGCTGTGCGTGCGCCCGAGGCCTCGTCGAACAGGCACGGCGTGAGAGTGGGCTCGATTCCGTGCAGACCGAGGCCCTTCCGGACTCCGCGCCACCGTTCGGCCACGTCCGGCGACTCCTCCGGGGACCCGAGGAACGCAACCCGGCGGAAGCCGTGCCCGGCGAGGTGCTCACCGAGCTCGCGTGCGGCGTCGAGCCCCTCTGCCCGGATGGAGTCGACCGCGCCCACCTCGGGCCGGGCGACGACCACGACGGGGAGCCCGGACGCGCTGAGCTGCTCGATGACGTGGTCCTCGACCGTGCGGCCGAGCAGGACGAGCCCGTCGACGCGCAGGGCGAGGTCGCGCACGGACGACGCGGGGTCGTCCCGGCCGTGGGTGGCCAGGACGAGGACGCTGCGGCCGAGCCGCGAGGCGGTCTCCTCGTACCCGAGCAGCACCTCGGCGTAGTACGGGCCGGACAGGTCCGGGAAGACGATGCCGTTGGCGGCGTGCGTGCGGGCCGCCAACGAGGTGCCGGCGTGGCTGGGGCGGAAGCCGAGCTCCTCCACGGCGGCGAGCACCTTCGCCCGGGTCGCCTCGGCCACGGGCGCCGACCCCCGCAGGGCACGGGAGACGGTCGCGATCCCGACGCCGGCGCGCGCCGCGACGTCGTAGATCGTCACGGGCGCCGTCGTCCCCGAGTCCGTAGGAAGCGCTTTCATGTGATGACCGTCACACGATCGGACGAGTAGTGCAACTCGGACGGATCGCCCGGACGGCTGCGCTCACGGACGCCGGGTCCGACCGTCGACGCGCGCCGGTATCCTGTGCGCGTCTGCCGACGTCGGCCGCGCGGCACCACGAGCCGGCGCCGAGCCACGGGTCTCCACCGAGGGAATCGATGACCACCGCACCTGCGCGCGCCCCCCAGACCGACACCGTCGACGTCGCCGCCGCGACCCCCGACCAGGAGCAGCCGTTCGCCGAGCTGGGCCTGAAGCCGGACGAGTACCAGCGGATCCGGGACATCCTCGGACGGCGCCCCACGGCCGCCGAGCTGGCCATGTACTCGGTCATGTGGTCGGAGCACTGCTCGTACAAGTCGAGCAAGAACCACCTGCGCCAGTTCGGCGACAAGACCACGCCGGCCATGAAGGAGCACCTGCTCGTCGGCATCGGCGAGAACGCGGGCGTCGTGGACATCGGCGACGGCTGGGCGGTCACGTTCAAGGTCGAGTCGCACAACCACCCGTCCTACGTCGAGCCGTACCAGGGCGCGGCCACGGGTGTCGGCGGCATCGTGCGCGACATCATCTCGATGGGCGCGCGCCCGGTCGCCGTCATGGACCAGCTCCGCTTCGGCGCCGTCGACCACCCCGACACCGCCCGCGTGGTGCACGGCGTCGTGGCCGGCGTCGGCGGCTACGGCAACTCCCTCGGCCTGCCCAACATCGGCGGCGAGCTGGTGTTCGACGCCTCCTACCAGGGCAACCCGCTGGTCAACGCCCTGTGCCTGGGCGTCCTGCGGCACGAGGACATCCACCTGGCCAACGCGTCCGGGACGGGCAACAAGATCGTCCTGTTCGGCGCTCGCACGGGTGGCGACGGCATCGGTGGCGCGTCGATCCTGGCCAGCGAGACGTTCGACGACACCAAGCCCTCCAAGCGCCCGTCGGTGCAGGTGGGCGACCCGTTCATGGAGAAGGTGCTCATCGAGTGCTGCCTCGAGCTCTACGCAGCGCGCGTGGTCGAGGGCATCCAGGACCTGGGTGCCGCGGGCATCTCCTGCGCGACCAGCGAGCTGGCGTCCAACGGCGACGGCGGCATGCACGTCGACCTCGAGAACGTGCTGCTCCGCGACCCCACGCTGACCGCCGGCGAGATTCTCATGTCGGAGTCGCAGGAGCGGATGATGGCCGTGGTCCGGCCCGACCAGCTCGACGAGTTCCTCGCCATCACCGGCAAGTGGGACGTCGAGACGGCCGTGATCGGCGAGGTGACCGGCACGGGCCGGCTCACCATCGACCACCACGGCGAGCGCATCGTCGACGTCGAGCCGCGCTCGGTCGCGCACGACGGCCCGGTGTACGACCGGCCGTACGCGCGGCCGGCCTGGCAGGACGCGCTGAACGCCGACACGACGACGGCCCTCGCGCGGCCGGCCACGAACGCCGAGATCCGCGCGACCGCGCTCCGGCTGCTGGGCAGCCCCAACCTGGCGTCCAAGGCGTGGGTGACCAACCAGTACGACCGCTTCGTGCAGGGCAACACCGCGCTCGCGCAGCCCGACGACTCGGGCGTCATCCGCGTCGACGAGTCGACCGGCCTCGGGGTCGCGCTGGCCACCGACGCCAACGGCCGGTACGCCAAGCTCGACCCGTACACGGGCGCCCAGCTGGCCCTCGCGGAGGCGTACCGCAACGTGGCGACGACGGGCGCCCGCCCGCTGGCCGTGACCGACTGCCTCAACTTCGGCAGCCCCGAGCACCCCGACTCCATGTGGCAGCTGGTGGAGGCCATCCGCGGCCTGGCCGACGCGTGCCAGGTGCTCGAGGTCCCGGTCACCGGCGGCAACGTGTCGCTCTACAACGGCACCGGCGAGCCCGGCCTGATCGACTCGGCCATCCACCCGACCCCGGTGGTCGGCGTGGTCGGCGTGCTCGACGACGTCGCCGACGCCACCCCGTCGGGCTGGACCGCCCCCGGCCAGGCCGTCTACCTGCTGGGCACCACGCACGCCGAGCTCGACGGCTCTGCCTGGGCCGACGTCGTGCACGGCCACCTCGGCGGTCTCCCGCCCGCGGTGGACCTGGACGCCGAGCGCCGGCTCGCCGCGGTCCTCACGCACGCCAGCCGCGACGACCTGGTCGACGCCGCGCACGACCTGTCGGAGGGCGGCCTGGTCCAGGCGCTCATCGAGTCGAGCCTGCGCTTCGGCGTCGGCGTGCAGGTGTCGCTCGACCCGATCTGCGAGCGCGACGGCGTCACGCCCTTCGAGGCCCTGTTCTCCGAGTCCACCGCCCGCGTGCTCGTGGCGGTCCCGCGCTCGGAGGAGGTCCGCCTGGTCGACCTCTGCACCGCGCGCGGCGTCCCCACCCTTCGCCTGGGCGAGACGGCGGAGTCGTGCTCGCCGGGCGCCGGCACCCCCGTCGACGAGTCCGACCACGTCCACGGTCCGGCCGTCGAGGTCCAGGGTCTGTTCACGTTGCCCCTGACGGAGGCCCGCGAGGCCTACGAGGCCACCCTCCCGCACTGGTTCGGCTGAACCCGCGACATCGAGAACAACCTCAGTGGCGTCCTGCACCGGGAGAACGCCACTGAGGTTGGTCTCGGGCGGTATTTCCGTGGATCCGGGAGCCGCAGCGCTCCTACCGTCGAGGCGTGCCGGCTGAGCTCTTCCGCGTGGTCCGCGCCGACAAGGGCGCGGTCCTCGTGCTGCCCGCGGACGGTCTGGACGGTGCCCACGCGCCCCACCGCGTGACGCTGGACCGGGACGGCCTGCTCGCCACGGACGACGGCGACCGGCTCGCCCCGACGGTCGGCGACTGGCTGCGCGTCGAGGAGACCGGCACCGTGCTGCAGCCCCGCACGACCGCCCYGGTCCGGGACACCGCGGGCGCCACGTCCCGCGTGCAGGCGCTCGCCGCGAACATCGACGTGGTCCTCGTGGTCGAGCACCTGGACCCGGACCCCCAGCTCGGCCGCATCGAACGGCTGCTCACGCTGGCGTGGCGCTCCGGCGCGCAGCCGGTCGTCGTGCTCACCAAGGCCGACCTGGTCCCCGACCCCGACGGCATGGCCGCCGAGGTGGCGGCGGTGGCCCTGGCGGTCGACGTGCACACGGTCAGCGTCCCCACCGGCCAGGGGCTCGACGCCCTGCGCGCGCTGCTGGTGCCGGGCGCCACCCTGGTCGCGGTCGGCCCGTCCGGGGCGGGCAAGTCGACGCTGGTCAACGCGCTCGCCGGCCATGACGTCATGGAGACGGGCGAGCGGCGGTCCGACGGCCGCGGCCGGCACACCACGACGCACCGCGAGCTGGTCCCGCTGGCGGGTGGCGCGATGCTCATCGACACGCCCGGCATCCGCGGGGTCGGCGTGGTCGCGGACGCCGACGCGCTGGACACCACGTTCGCGGACGTCGCGGAGCTGGCGGCGGCGTGCCGGTTCGCCGACTGCCACCACACCGGGGAGCCCGGCTGCGCCATCCAGGCGGCCCTGGACAGCGGCGAGCTGGCGGAGCGCCGGCTCGACAGCTGGCGGCGCCTGGCCAAGGAGGCCGCGTACCAGGCGCGACGCTCGGACGTCCGGCTGCGCGCCGAGGAGCGGAACCGGTGGAAGAAGATCACCAAGGAGTACCAGCGGGGCCTGCGCGGTCCGGGCCGACCGCGGGACTGAGCGAGCGCGCGGAAGCGCATCGACGAGCCCATTCCGGCACCTAATCGTTTCGGATGCGGCCGAGCGCTCGCCACGGCGACGGGACGTCGGGTTATCTCGTCGGGACCGGGGTGCGATCGCGTCGACGACGAC
>NZ_JBFUHU010000086.1:0-13340 GCF_056402235.1 Cellulomonas sp. P4_B5_2 | reverse complement strand
CGGGATGCGTGTCGTGCGCACCTACCGGACGCAGAGCAGCGGGCTCGCCGTGGCGGCAGCCATGGACCACGAGCTCGACACGCCGGCCCTCGCCCACGTCCGCACGTCGCTGGACGCCACGCGCGCGACCGTCGTCGTCGAGGTGGACGCCCAGGTCGGCGTCACCGTCGGGCTGACGAAGTGGCTCGGCTACCACTACGGCGCGGAGGACTGCGCCGTGCTGGCGGACCGGGCGAGCCTCACGCTGCACCAGGCGCGGGCGGCGGGGCGGGACGTCGTGGTCGCGGAGCACGAGCGCGAGGTGGCCGACTTCTGGGGACGCAGCGAGATCGTGTGGGAGGGCGCGAGCGCCGCGCAGCAGGCGCTGCACATCAGCCAGTTCGCCCTGCTGCAGGCGTCGTGGCGCAGCGAGGGCCACGGCGTCCCGTCGAAGGGCCTCACCGGGACCGGCTACGAGGGCCACTACTTCTGGGACACCGAGGCGTACCTGCTGCCGTTCCTCATCCACACGTCCCCGGACGTGGCGCGCAGCCTCCTCATGCACCGCGTGCGCATGGTGCCCGACGCGCGACGCCGGGCGGCCGAGGTGGGGTGCTCGGGCGCGCTCTTCCCGTGGCGCACCATCAACGGCGAGGAGGCGTCCGCGTACTACGCGGCGGGCACCGCGCAGTACCACATCAACGCCGACATCGCGTATGCCCTCGAGCAGTACGTCGAGGTCACGGGTGACACCGAGCTGCTGGTCGAGCACGGTGCCGAGCTGCTCGTGGAGACGGCCCGGATGTGGGTGGACCTCGGGTTCTTCTCCGACCGGCTCGACGGTCAGTTCGTGATCCACAAGGTCACCGGGCCCGACGAGTACTCGACCGTCGTCGACAACAACCTGTTCACCAACGTGATGGCGGCCCAGAACATGCAGGCGGCCGCCGACGCGGTGGCGCGGCTGCGGGCCGAGTGGCCGGCGGACCTGCAGCGGCTCGTGGAGCGCGTCGGCCTGCGCGACGACGAGGAGGGCCGGTGGCGGCGCGCCGCCGAGCGGATCTACGTGCCGTACGACGAGAAGGCAGGCGTGCACCTGCAGGACGAGAACTTCCTCGAGCTGCCGCTCTGGGACTTCGCGGGCACCCCCGAGGAGAAGTACCCGCTGCTGCTGCACTACCACCCGCTGCACATCTACCGGCACCAGGTCATCAAGCAGGCCGACGTCGTGCTGGCCACCGTGCTGCTGCCCGACCGCTTCACGGCCGAGGAGCGCCTCCGCATCTTCGAGTACTACGACCCGCTGACCACGGGCGACTCGTCACTGTCGGAGTGCATCCAGGCGATCGCCGCGGTCGACGTCGGCAAGTACCGGACCGCCGAGGAGTACCTCGTCGACGCGGTCGCCGTCGACATCGCCGACACGGCTGGCAACCTGCAGGACGGCGTGCACGTCGCCTCCGCCGGGGGCACCTGGATGGCGCTCGTGCAGGGGTTCGCCGGCTACCGGTGGCGCGGCACGCGGTTCGCCCCGATGCTCCCGACGCGCGGACGACGACTGCGGTTCCCGCTCCGGATCCGCGGTTCGGTGCTCCAGGTGGACATCGAGCCGGAGCGTGTGACGTACACGGTCCTGAGCGGCGGACCGGTGTCGGCGTCCCACCACGGGGAGCCGTTCACCGTGTCGTCCGGCTACCCCGTGTCGTTCTCCGGCGTCTTCCACACGAGCGACGACAACGCGCCCGTGGACGACGAGCCGGTCACCTCCCGCGCCTCGTCGCCCGCCGTCTGAGAGGCCCCGCAGGTTCGGGTACTCTTGTGCGGCGTCGGAAGGCACGGGGTTGGTAGTCGTGCCTCTGCTGACCAGGAGGATTCGCCTAGTGGCCTATGGCGCACGCTTGGAAMGCGKGTTGGGTGAAAGCCCTCGGGGGTTCGCACGGGCCCTTCGCCATGCGGGAGGCCGACCGTCAGCGCCAGAACTCGATGAGCTCGCCGGCGAGCGCTCGGCCCAGGTCGTGGCCGGCGCGCGCGGCAGCCGGACGCAGCGACGGATCCATCGCGTTGGCGCCGAACAGGTGCTCGGAGGCGCTGTCCGGGACGACCGTCTCGACCCTGCTCCCACCTGCGCGGAGTTCGTCGACCTGCGCTGCCAGGTACGTGCCCCACTCGGGCGGGTACAGCGAGCGGCCGCCCAGCGGCGACAGCACGAGCACCCTGCGGTGCCCGGCTGCCAGGTCGGCGTTCTCGGCGTTGGCGCGGTAGCCGCCGTCGATGAACCAGCCCTCGCCGATGCCGTAGGCGGAGCCGCCGCCGGACGTGCTTGCGGCGACGGCGTCGACCAGGTCGACCCCGCTGTCGCGGTCGAACACGACCGGGTCGCCGGTCCGGGCATCGACGGCCGTGATGAGCACCCTGCGCTGCGGCCAGTCCTCGGTGGGCAACCGCGCTGCGACGACGGCGCGCCACCGCTCCGGCCAGGAGCCGTCCGACGCCGCGGCCGTGGCGAGTGCCGCTGCGCCCATCCTTCGACGCAGGTCTGCGTGGTCCTCGGACGCGGAGATGATCCGCGTGAACTTCTCCAGGTGGTCGGCGACCGACCCGGCACCAGCCGGACCGGTCCGTCGCGGGGGTGCAGCGGCAAGGGTGGCGGAGTACAGCTCGGTCGGGCTCGCGCCGGCGAGCTGGGCCGCGGCCGTCGCACCGGCCGACGTGCCGATGGTCAGGTCGGCTGTGGTCACGTCGAGCCCGGCGTCGGACAGGCCCGCGACGACGCCGATCAGCCAGGCGTTGCCTGTCGATCCGCCGCCGCCGAGGACCACCGCGCGCTCGCCGGCACCGCGGACCCGGCGCGTGGCGTCGAGCTGCGACCGATCCCGGTCGGAGGCCGTCGTCGACGGGGACTGCAGGGGTGAGGAAGGTGGGGTGTTCATGGGAGTCGCCTCTCGGGAGAGCTGCCTGGTGGGCGCTCCCGGTGGCGACTACGTCAGTCGCGCGATCGTGGGCTGCGAGGGAGCACCACTGTGGACACTGCGTTCACGGGTCTCACCTCCTGCCGATGGATCGTCGATCTCCGGAACTGTCGCACAGCCGCGACGGTCAGACAACGGGGACGGGACCTTCTGCCCTACCCGCCCCCGAGCGCCCGACGAAGGCTGAGAACGCGCGATGAGGCGTCCGCCGCCAGGCGGCTCCGCCCTCGCCCGAGGGAGTGAGCGTGATGGCCCCAGCAGGGACGGCCGCGTGCACCTCGTGCGGTGACCCGCGATGACCAGGCATGTGGTGGTGCTCGGCGCGGGGACAGCCGGGACGATGGTGGCCAACAAGCTGCGACGCCGGCTGGATGACACGTGGGTGATCACGGTGGTCGACCGGGACGATGCCCACCCGTACCAACCGGGTTTCCTGTGGGTGCCGTTCGGCGGCTCGGCCGAGGGGCTGGTCCGGTCGCGGCATGCGTTCGTGCACGACGGCGTGGAGCTGGTGCTCGAGGGCGTCGACCGCGTGGATGCCGCGGCCCGCGAGGTGCTGCTGCTGGACGGACGCCTGCTCCCCTACGACTACCTGGTGATCGCGTCCGGAGCGACTCTGCGTCCGGACCAGACCCCGGGAATGCTCGGTCCGGAGTGGCGGCGCAGCATCTTCGACTTCTACACGCTCGACGGGGCGAAGGCCCTGGCCGGCGCGCTGCGGGGCTTCCGTGGCGGGCGCCTGGTGGTGCACATCACGGACGTGCCGATCAAGTGCCCGGTCGCTCCGCTCGAGTTCACGTTCCTGGCCGACGACTGGCTGCGTGGGCGCGGGCTGCGCGAGAACACGGAGCTGGTCTTCGTGACCCCGCTGGACGGAGCCTTCACCAAGCCCGTCGCGTCCGCGCACCTGGGCTCGATGCTCACCGACCGCGGGGTGCGCGTGGAGCCCGACTTCCTGGTCGAGCACATCGAGGACACGACGCTGGTCTCCTACGACGGCCGCGAGGTGCCCTTCGACCTGCTGGTCACGGTGCCGCTGCACATGGGCGCCGAGTTCGTGACGCGCTCCGGGCTCGGCGACGAGCTCGGCTTCGTCCCGGTCGACAAGCACTCCATGCAGTCCGCCGCGGACCCGCGCATCTTCGCGGTGGGTGACGCGGCGGACCTGCCCACCTCGAAGGCCGGATCCGTCGCGCACTTCTCCGTGGACGTCCTGGTCGACAACCTCGTCGAGCTCGCTGCGGGTCGCCCGATGACCCACTCGTTCGACGGGCACGCCAACTGCTTCGTCGAGTCCGGCGACGGCAAAGCACTCCTGCTCGACTTCAACTACGAGACGGAACCGCTGCCCGGCACGTTCCCGGCGCCCTACGTCGGACCGATGAGCCTGCTGAAGGAGACGCGGACCAACCACCTCGGGAAGCTCGCGTTCCGCTGGGTCTACTGGAACGTCCTGCTGCCCGGACGCCCGATGCCACTCGCTCCGGCCATGTCGATGGTCGGCAAGCACGTCCCCACCACCACGCCCGAGGAAGAGGTGCGCCATGCCGGTCACCACGCTTGACGGTCACCAGGTCCACGTCGACGCGGAGGGCTTCCTCACCGACCTGTCCGAGTGGGACGACGAGCTCGCCTCGGTCCTGGCGGCCCAGATCGGCCTGACCCTGACCGACGAGCACCGGGCGGTGCTCACCTTCCTGCGCGACGACTTCGCGCAGCGCGGCGAGACCGCGACCCTGCGGCGGGCGTCCGCCGGCAGCGGGGTTCCGGTCAAGGACCTGTTCCGACTCTTCCCGCAGAAGCCGGCCAAGAAGATGGCGTACGTCGCCGGCCTTCCCAAGCCCGTGGGCTGCGTCTGACCCGGCACGACGACGAGAGGCACTGCCATGACCACCACCGAGACCGAGCCCGCCGTCGTCCCTCAGTTCGGCGCCGACGAACCCAGCGGCCGCACGCTCGCGATCATCTGCTCCAAGGGCAACCTCGACATGGCCTACCCCGGCCTGATCCTGGCGAACGCCGCCCTGGGCGAGGGGGTCGAGACCCACCTCTTCTTCACGTTCTGGGGCCTTGACATGATCACCAAGGCGACGATGGGCGACCTGAAGTTCACCATGCTCGGCAACACCGCCACGCACATGCCGCAGGGCCTGGGCGGCCTGCCCGGGATGACCGCGATGGCCACCTCCCGGCTGAAGAAGGCGATCGCCGACCTGGACGTGCCCGACGTGCCCGAGTTCCTCGAGCAGATCGTCGCGTCCGGCGGCCACCTGTGGGCGTGCCGATTGTCCGCGGACATGAACCACCTGACGCTCGACGACCTCGACCCGGACGTCGAGGGCATCATCAGCGCCAGCGACTTCATCGAGAAGACGGACGGAGCCCAGCTCCTCTTCATCTAGGAGGCTTGCTCTCCGCGCACCCGTCAGTCGACGAGCACCCTCTCGCCGCGGCGCGGGACCGTGACCGCGCAGTCGCGGTCGTCCCGGATCCGGTCCGCGAGCGCGTGGGCGGCCTGCTCCTCGCCGTGCACGACGTACACCGTGTCGGGTGCCGTCGTCATCTCCCGGAGCCACTGCACCAGCTCGTCGGCATCGGCGTGCACGGAGAACTCGTCGTCGTGCACCACCTCCGCGCGCACGGGCACGTACCTCCCGAAGAGCTTGACCTCCCGGGCTCCGTCGGCCAGGGCGCGACCCCTCGTCCCCTGGGCCTGGAAGCCGGTGAGGACGACGCTGTTGTGCCGGTCGGGAAGCCATTCGCGCAGGTGGTGGACCACCCGCCCTCCGGACGCCATCCCGGACGCCGAGACCACGATGCACGGCGAGCGCGGCTGGTTGAGCTCCATCGACTCGCCCGGGCTCCGCGCGAGCCGGAGGGTCGGCAGGTCGACCAGGTCGGGGCCGATCCCCTCCTTCAGGTCACCCCGCGCGGCGGCCTCCCGGTAGACGTCCAGTGCCGCCAGAGCCATGGGGCTGTCGACGATGACGGGCACCTCGGGGATCGCCCCGCGCTGCAGCAGATCCGAGATCGCTCTCAGCACCAGCACGGTCCGGTCGATGGCGAACGCCGCGACGAGCACCGACCCCCCACGAGCGATCGTCCGGCGCACCGCATCGGCCAGGTCCGCGTGCTCGACGTTCACCGAGGGATGTCGTCGGTCGCCGTACGTGGACTCGATGACGACGGTGCGCGCATCAGGCGGGGACGCCCTCGGGGGCAGCACCGGGTGCGAGGTCCGCCCGAGGTCGCCGGAGAAGAGCACCCGTGCGTCTCCTGCGCAGACCAGGACGCTCGCCGAGCCCAGCACGTGGCCGGCCGACGACAGCACCGCGCGGACGCCGCCACCGAGGTCGATCTCCTCGCCGTAGTCGGCGGACCTGAACCGGTCGATGGCGTTGTCGGCGTCGGCCACGGTGTAGAGCGGCAGCGGCGGGTCGTGACGGGAGAACCCGCCGGCGCGGGCGTACTGCGCGTCCCGCTCGTTGAGGTGACCGCTGTCCCGCAGGACGATGGCGGACAACGCACTCGTACCAGGGGTGAGCCACACCGGTCCGCGGAACCCGTCCCGGACGAGCACGGGGAGATACCCGCAGTGGTCCAGGTGGGCGTGGGTGACGACGACGGCGTCGATGCTCTCGGGGGGCACGGCGAACGGTTCCCAGTTGAGCCGGCGCCACTTGCGTTCCCCCTGGTAGAGACCGCAGTCGACGAGCAGGCGGTGCCCGTCGTGCTCCAGCAGGAACGCGCTCCCGGTGACGGTCCCCGCTGCGCCGAGGAACGTGAGGACTGTCTGTTTGTCGTCCACCTCAGGACTCCCGCCTCCGGCACCCGCCGGCGCGAACCACCCCCGCACGATCAGGCTCCCTGACCGCGCCGGTCGACGGACAGGGCCGGAGGTCCCGCCGTTCGAACAGGGGACGTTCTGTGCCAGACCTGCGAGTAGCGGCTCGACGCGATGGTGACGCCGTCAGCCAGCCGGACGACGGCGAGCCGGGCACCCTCGCCGTGCAGAAGCTCGAAAGGCTCTTCCTCCCTCGCTCGCCCGACGTCGCGAGGTCAGGCCGGCGCGACCCGGGCGGAGAGCCACGCGAGCGCGCCCTGCGCCGCGACGACGCCGGTGCTGAACGACGCCTGCAGCAGGTAGCCGCCGGTGGGCGCCTCCCAGTCCAGCATCTCCCCCGCGACGAACGTTCCCGGAACACGGCGCAGCATCAGCGACTCGTCGACCTCGTCCCACGCGATCCCGCCCGCGGTCGAGATCGCCCGGCCGATCGGCATCGGCGACGTCACCCTCACCGGTACGGACTTGACCAGCGCGGCCGTCGTGGCCGCGTCGCCCGGCAGCGGTCCCCCGCTCGACTCGCGCAGCAGCGAGATGCCGACCGGGTCGAGAGCGATCGAGCGGCGTAGCCAGGTGGAGCCCGAGTCCTTCGGGCGGCGACGCTCCTGCAGGCGCTCGGTCAGCTGCTCGACCGTCAGGTCAGGTCGGAGGTCGACCTCGAGGACGCAGTGCCCGTCGGCGTCGACGGCGTCGCGGATCGCCGCGCCGATCGCGTAGACCGGGCCGCCCTCGAGCCCGGTCCGGGTCACCATCGCGTCGCCACGCACGGGCCGTCCGGTGTGGCCGCGGACGCTCAGGGCCACGTGCTTGAGCGGCGTCCCCTCGAACCGGTCCGCGAAGGTGCTGGTCCAGTCGACCCGCACCCCGACGTTCGCCGGCCGCAACGGTGTCACCGCCACGCCGCGCTCGGAGAACGGGCCGAGCCAGCCGCCGTCGGAGCCGAGCCGCGGCCAGGACGCCCCGCCGAGCGCGAAGACCACGACGTCGCTCGTGACCTCGACCTCCGCCCCGTCGGCCCCGGTGAACCGCAGGCCGCCGGGGTGGTCCGTCCAGCCGMGCCACCGGTGCCGCCGCTCGATCCGGACGCCGAGGTCGGCCAGGCGCGCCAACCACGCGCGGACCAGCGGGGTGGCGCGGAAGGACCGCGGGAACACCCGCCCGCTCGACCCGACGAACGTCGGCTCGCCCAGGCCGGCGCACCAGTCGCGCAGGTCCTGCGGGCCGAACACCTCGAGCATCGGCGCGAGCCGTTCGGCGGCGCTGCCGTACCGCGCGAGGAAGGGGTCGCGATCCTCCGAGTGCGTGATGTTCAGCCCTCCGTGGCCGGCCAGGAGGAACTTGCGGCCGGGCGAGGGCATCCGGTCGTAGACCGTGACCGTGACACCGGCGCGGGCCAGCACCTCGGCGGCGATCAGCCCCGCGGGTCCACCGCCGATGACGGTGGCCGTGGTCATCGACCGAGCCGGAGGGAGCAGCGGACGGGGCGCACGCGCCGACGCTAGCCCACCACCCGGCCGCAGAGCTGCGGACGCGCACGGTGCGCGCACGCGGTTGCGGCGTCGCACGCGCGAGTCGTCGACCCCCTAGCGTGACTCCCAGCGCCGGAAGGAGACGACGATGCCCGCACCCGAGCCGCCCCCGATCCCTTCCCCGGCGGTGCGCGCCCAGATCCTGGCCACCGAGCACTGGAGCCTGCTGGGCACGCGGAGCACCATGTGGTCCGAGGTGATGAGCCGGATCACGATCCACCTGACCGTCGTGTCCGCGTCGCTCGTCGTGCTGGCGCTCGTCGCGCAGACGTCCGGCTTCGGGACCCCGTTCCGGATCCTGTCGATCGGGCTCGCGTCCGCCGCACTGATCCTCGGCACGTTGACCGCCGTCCGCGTGATGAACGCGAGCCACGACGACAGCGCCCTCATCCTCGGCATGAACCGCATCCGGGCGGCGTACGTGGCCCTCGACCCCGGCGTCGCCGACTACCTCGTGACGTCGTGGGAGGACGGCCGCGCGGGCCTGATGGGCACCTACACGATGGGTCTGCGTCGTTCCACGGTGAGCCACGTGCTCGGCAGCACGTCGATGTTCGTGAACGTGGTGAACGCCCTGGTCGCGGGCACCCTCGGAGCGCTGGTGGCCAACGCGACCGGCGCGGGCGCCACCGTCACGGCCGTCGTGGGCTCGCTCTGTGGCGTGCTCTACCTCGTTGCGTGGCTCGAGTACGGCCGTCGCACCTTCGTGGAGCCCCGCGCCGGGGCGTGACAGTCAGGAGGACTGGTTGATCCGGACCATGTTCCCCGACGGGTCCCGGAACGCGCAGTCGCGCGGGCCCCAGTCCTGCTGGATCGGCTCCTGGAGGACCTCGGCACCGGAGGAGCGCAGGGTCTCGAAGGTGGCGTCGAGGTCGTCGGTGCTGAAGACGAGCATCGGCAGGACGCCCTTGGTGAGCAGCTCCTGCATCACGTCGCCGTCGGCCTGGGAGCGGCCGGCGTGCGGGTCGGACAGGACGATGCCGAGGCCGGGCTGGGCGTCGGTGCCGAGGGTCACCCAGCGGTGCTCGCCGGAGGACACGTCGTTCTGGACCTTGAGGCCGAGGGCGTCGCCGTAGAAGGCGATCGCCTCGTCGACGTCGTTGACGGTGACGTTGGTGTACTGGAGTGAGATCGTCATGACGACGACGTTAGGACGCGGCCTCAGCCGGTGCTTCTCTGATCCTGCTCGATGTCCCGCTCGATCCGTCCCGAGCCGGCCGCGTGTGCGTCTTGACCACGCACGTGGGCATCGCCTTGACCGCCGCGTGCTCGTGCCGCCGGTAGGCCGTGGGGCTCTCGCCGACGATCTCGGTGAACCGGGAGCTGAACGAGCCGAGCGACGTACAGCCGACCGCCATGCACGCGTCCGTCACGCTCATGCCCGCGCGGAGCAGCGCCATCGCGCGCTCGATCCGGCGGGTCATCAGGTAGCTGTAGGGCGTCTCGCCGTAGGCCGCGCGGAACTTCCGGGAGAAGTGCGCGGGGGACATCAGCGCCTTCTGGGCCATGGTCGGGACGTCGAGCGGCTGGGCGTAGTCGCGGTCGATCAGGTCCCGGGCACGCCGCAGGTGAGCGAGGTTCTCGAGCTCCTCCGGGGTCATTTTCCGACCGTAGCATCGGGCCCCGACGGCGTCTCGGGGTTGTCGGACGGCTCCCGTCGGGCGATCGCGAGGACGTGCCTGCGCTCGAACGTCACGGTGTCGCCCGCGTGCAGCCCGCGCAACTCGGCCGGGTCGGAGCGCAGGGTCCCGACCAGCTCCTCGTCGCCGACGGCGGTGACGCGGACCCACACCCGCTCCTCGAGCCCGTCGCGCGGCACGACGACCAGCTTCACCGCGTCCCCCACCTGCAGGGCGGACGTCGCCTCGACTCCGGGCACCCGGGCGTGCCGCTGGACGGCGTCGGCCAGGGTCCACGGGGTCGAGCGTCGGAACAGGTTCACGCCGGGAGCATAGGTCGGCTCACCCGCGCGGCAGGACCGTGAGGACGCGGACCAGGTGGTCGCGGAACTCGGTCATGAACGCGCGCAGGAAGTCGGCGGTCGACGCGTCGTGCACCGCGCCGTCCGGCGTGAACACGTCCGGCGAGAAGTGGATGTACGCCTCGGGCGACGTCATCTGGCGGGCGTTGCAGAAGCTGAGGACCGCGCGCAGGCTCTGCTGGCCCACCGCGGTGCCGATCTGGCCGATGGACGCCCCGATCACCGCCGCCGGCATGTGGTCGAAGGAGTTCTGCCCCCAGGGCCTCGACGCCCAGTCGATGGCGTTCTTCAGCGCCCCGGGGATGGACCGGTTGTACTCCGGCGACACGAACAGGACCGCGTCCACGGCACCGATGGACGCCTTGAGCGCCGCGGCCTCGGGCGGGTAGTCCGCGTCGAAGTCCGGGCTGTACAGGGGCAGGTTGCCGATGGGCAGCTCGACGAACTCGAGGTCGTCGGGCGCCAGGCCGATGAGCGCCTTGGACAGGACCCGGTTGATGGACGTGGACGAGAGGCTTCCGACGAAGTACCCGACCGTGTAGGTGCGAGGCATGGGTGTTCCGTTCCGTTCCCGGCGACCGTGGTCGTGAGGCCGGCCGTCGACGTCGACGAGTGCACGAACCTGACGCTCTCCACGCTACGTCCGCGGCGCGCTGAGTACATTGCGAGACGGCAGGCGCTCCGGAGCTGATCCCCAGGAACCACGATGATCGTTCGTCGCAGGGCCGGACTGACCCTCGGGCTGCTCGCCGCGGTCGCGATGGCCGCCTGCACACCGCCGGAGCCCGAGCTCGCCGGTGAGCACGTCGACGTCGTCGGGCTGTGGAGCGGCCCCGAGTACGACGCCTTCGCGACGGTCGCGTCCACCTGGGAGGCCGACACCGGCGCGGTCGTCGACTGGCAGGGCTCACAGGACATCGCGCGCGACCTGGCCACGCGCCTGGAGGCCGACGACCCGCCCGACCTCGCGGTCCTGCCGAACCCTGGCCTCCTGCACGACCTCGCCGACGAGGGCGTGCTGGTCCCGCTGGCCGTCGACCAGTTCGACCAGGACTACTCACCGGCCTGGCTCGGCCTCGGCAGCGACCACGGCGAGCTGTACGGGGTGTTCGCCAAGGTGTCGAGCAAGGCGACGGTCTGGTACGCGCCGCGCACGTTCGCGGCCGACGGCTACGACGTCCCCGCGACGTGGGACGCCCTGACGACGCTGGCCGACCGGATGGTCGCGGAGGGCCGCACCCCGTTCTCCGTCGTCGCGCCGAAAGGTCCGGGCTCCGGCTGGGCGCTCACCGACTGGGTGTCGCAGCTGGTGCTCGGCGCCTGCGGCCCGGCGCGCTACGACCAGTGGGTCGCCGCCGAGATCCCGTGGACCGACGCCTGCGTCCGGGGCGCGTTCGACAGGTTCGCCGCGCTCGTCACCACACCGGGGTACGTGCTGGGAGGCACCGAGGCGATCCTCACGACGAGCGACGCCGACGGGGTCCTCCCGCTGTACACCGACCCGTCGACCGCTGCCCTGTACTCCATGGCCTCGTTCGCCCAGGGGTTCATCACCTCGGCGTACCCGGACCTGGTCCCGGGCGAGGGCTACGACTTCTTCTCGTTCCCCGCGGTCGATCCCGGCAACGCGGGCGCGATCACCGTCGGCGGCGATGTCGTCGTGATGATGACCGACACGCCCGCCGCCCGGTCGTTCCTCGCGTTCCTCGCGGGCGCCGACGCGCAGACCGCGTGGGTGGAGCTCGGCGGCTACACGTCCGCCAACCGGAACGTCCCGCCGGACTCCTACGCCGACCCCGTCGCCCGCTCCATCGCCGAGCAGCTCACGCAGGCCGAGGTCACCCGCTTCGGCGCCGGCGACCTCATGCCCGCGGAGGTGCAGCGTGCCTGGTGGGCGGGGATGCTCGAGCTCGTCGAGGACCCGACGACCCTGGACGCACTGCTCGCCGCCCAGACGCAGCTCGCCGCAGACGCGCGCTGACCGGTCAGACCGCCAGCGCTCGCACCATCTCGATCGTGTCCGCCTCGGCCGCCGTCTTGTCGTCCCGGTACCGGACCACCCGCGCGAACCGCAGCGCGAGCCCGCCCGCGTACCGGCTCGACCGCTGCAGCCCGTCGAACGCGATCTCCACCACCTGCTCCGGCCGCAGGTGCACCACCCAGTCGTCCAGGGACGACGTCGCCAGCTCCGTGAACCGCTGCGTCTGCCAGCGCAGCATCTCGTCGGTCATCCCCTTGAACGTCTTGCCCAGCATCACGAACCCGTCGCCGTCGCGAGCGCCGAGGTGGATGTTCGACAGCAGCCCGTGCCGCCGCCCCGAGCCCCACTCGACCGCGAGCACGACGAGGTCGAGGGTGTTCCGTGGCTTGACCTTGACCCAGGCCGCCCCGCGCCGGCCGGCCTCGTAGGGGGCGTCGGCCGCCTTGATGACGACACCCTCCTGGCCGGCGCGCACCGTGTCCGTGAAGTAGGTGCGGGCGACCTCGACGTCCGCGGTCACGGCGCGCTGCACGACCGAGGCCCCGGCGACGGCATCGAGCGCGTCGAGCCGGCGGAGCAGCGGGGCGTCGATCAGGTCGACACCGTCGACGTGCAGGCAGTCGAAGAAGAACGGCGTCAGGGTCACAGCGGCGGCGACCTCGGAGTCCTTCGTCGCGGAACGGGCCGACGTCTCCTGGAACGGTCGCGGCCGCCCGTCCGGACCGACCGCCAGGGCCTCCCCGTCCAGCACGAGCTCGGACGCCGGCATGGCCCGCACCACCGCGACGATCTCCGGGACGCGGTCGGTGATCTCGTCGAGGCTCCGCGTGAACACCCGCACGTCGTCGCCCTGCCGGTGCACCTGGATGCGGATGCCGTCGAGCTTGCTGTCCACCACCACGGGTCCCGGACCGAGGCTCGCCCAGGCGCCGTCGACGTCCGGCGCCGACTGCGCGAGCATCGGGCGCACGGGCCGCCCGACCACCAGCGTGAAGGCCGCGAGCGCTGCCGCCGGGTCCGGGGACGTCAGGGCGGCGACCGCGACCGGCTCGGTGTC
>NZ_JBFUHU010000085.1:0-11437 GCF_056402235.1 Cellulomonas sp. P4_B5_2 | reverse complement strand
TTCGAGCCCAGACCCCATACCAGACCGCCAAGGCCCCGACAACGAGCCCGCCTAGCCCGACCCAGAAACCCCAAGTTGTGTACCAGTCACCGTTCACGGGGGGAGAGTACCGGGAACCCGTTCGGCAGCGTGGGCTTCGTGACAGCTCGCCGTCCGGTTGCGCGGCCACCTGGAGGGTGCTGGCAGGCGATCGCGCTCTCACGCTTGGTACCGAGAGACACGACACCCCGCCAGCATTCTGGGTGGAGTCCGGTGAGACTCGGAACTTCAATATGCTGTTTCACTACCGGCCTGTACCCAGGCGGGCAGCCGACAAGTTTCGAAAGCATCAGCACATCGTTGACGCAGGGCAACTCGGGCCCGGTCCGAGGCTGCGCGGCCTACCTGACGGCAGTCCCCGACGCCTCTTGAGGCTACGCGCCGTACAGCAAATTCCGTCGGCACAGCGGTGGCGTCGGAGGGCGCGGAGGTTGCGGCCCGGCCGATCGCCCATGGCTCACAGCTCTGCGTCTGGGTCGAGTTCGGCGAGTCGAGATGCGAACCTGGCGCGCAGTCGGCTGGATTCCTCGTGGTCTCCGCGGGCGTCTGCGGCATCGATGGCGTCTCGTTGCAGGAGGGTCGAGAGGGGTTCGGCCAGTAGGCCGTGCGTGGCGACTTGGATCGCCTCGGCGTACCGCCCGGCCTCGTGGTGGATCCGGGCGAGGAGGTGGGCGGTGTCTGCGATGGCGCTGACCATCACCTGGATGTCGTTCTCGGCCCAGCCGTAGTGTGCGTCGTCGATCCCGAGGAAGGGACGGCCACGCACGAGCTCCATCGCTGCGGTGAGGTTCTCCAGTCGTTCGTCCTCGGTTGCCAGTGCTGCGGCAGTCAGTTCTTGGAAGATGGCCCAGTCCGTTAGGACATCGTCGGTCACCCGCAGGGGTTCACCGCGGCGGATGGTCGGCAACGCGTCGTCGCCGACGAGTTGGCGCGTGCGGTAGACGAAGGTGTTGCGGGTGCCTGTGACATCGCGTTTGCCCGGCCAGAAGACTTCGTCGAGCTCGTGTCCTGTCGCGGTGCGGCGCAGCGCCAGGTAGACGAGCAGCTCAGTGGCCCGCGGCGGTGGTGTCGACTCTGGTTTGGCGAGTCCGTCGATCTGGATGGGTCCTAGGAGGTTGACGCGGATCCTTCCTTCTAGTCGCTGGGTGGCCATCGCGTGGGTGCTGGACGCCTCCCGCATGGTCTGGGCGGTGTCCCGGGCATCGGGCGAGTAGGTGCCGCGGCCTTCCGGTCTCTGGGATGTGCCGAGGCCGGCGACGACGGGAGGTTGTGCGGTCAGGAGCAGGGACGTCACGTGCTTAAGGTCGGCTGCGCTGAGGCGCTGTGCGTGCAGCGTGATGCTCAGGGGGTCGAGGACGGCTGTGCCGTCGGAGTGGACGGTGAGCGTCCAGCCGTCGGTGGGTGCGCGTGTGATCAGGACGGACCCGGTCCATGGCTCGTTCGTCAGCAACGGGCTCGGTGTCTGTTCCAGGTAGATGACGGGTAGCCAGGTGTCTTCGAGGATCCGGTCCGAGCGAGCTTCGAGGGTGTCGGCGAGGCCGCTGTGGTCCAGGGCGGCCGCGATGGCCTCGGCGCGGGCTCGTCGTGTTCGGGTGTGGTCGGGCGTGCTGTGCATGCGTGCGGGTTCGAACGCTGCTGCCAGCTCGGCGAGGGACTCGTCGGTGACCAGGGCGATGCGCCCGGTCAGGTCGCTGGTGATGATCTCGACGGCGAGTGCGCGCAGGACATCGTCGGCCGCCTGGTTGTCGCCGATGATGCTCAGGGTCCCTGCGGCTTCGAGATTGAGGAGCACCGTCGCGTCGTCGGTGTGACCGAGGGGGACGAGTGCGGGGTATGGCTCGGATCGGTGAGCGTCCTCGAGCGGCGGATCGTCAACGATCTCACTGGTCGCGGCGGTCCACCGGCTGCCGGCGGCAACGAACGGTGGGACGGGCTCGGGGTCGTCGCCTTGAAGGTGGAGTGTCATGGTGTGCTCGTCGAGGCTGAGCGCGGTGATCCGGGGCAGGTCGCGCTCGGCGGTGTAGCAGCGGGTGTCGATGTTCTGCAGAGCCACTTTGAGCTGGACCAGGGTGACTGGGGTGCTCGCATGGCGGAGGGTCTGTTCCACGGCAGCCGGCTCGCTGTCGGTCGGGGGCATGGGGATGGCTTCGCCGACGCGTCGCGCGCGGTGCTGCAGGTGGCGTCGACGGCTGAGCTCGCCGACGACGCCCGCGGCGGCCAGCGCGGTCAGGCCGACGAACAGCGGTGCCGGGCTGCTGGCGTCGATTGAGTCACTGCTCGGCCGTTCGCCGGTGTCCGTGACGGACCTTGGCGCAGCGGTTGGCGCGGGGCTCGCCGTTGGCGACGGGGCCTTCGCGGCGGGCGCGGTCGGTGGGGCGGCGCTCGGTGTGCGGCGTTCCGCAGTGGGTGCCTCGATTGGGTCGGCCGCTGGCGGCGTGCCAGCGGGGTTTGATGTGTCGTCGACTGGGAGGTCGAGTCGCCAGCCGGGCTCGATCAGGTTCGGGTGGGTCAGGGCGCCGCCATCCGGTTGGGGCTTGCCGGCGTTGGCGGCGTAGATCTCGGTGTAGCGATCGCCGTCGCCGAGGTGCTCTTCGGCGAGCTTCCAGAGGCTGTCGCCGGGTTCGACGACGACCTCGCTCGGCGCTGGCTGGACCGGTGCGGCGGGCTCGAGGGGTGGTGACGGGTTTAGGCCGGCGGCGTCTGCCGGGAGCAGGAGCGCCCAGCCGGGGTAGATCCAGTGGGAGTCGCTTAGGGCAGTCCCATCGGCCTGGGGGCGGCCGAGGTTCAGATCCTGGATCTCGGTGAAGCGGGCGCCGTCGCCGAGGTGCCGTTCGGCGATGTCCCACAGCGTGTCCCCGCGCTGGACGGTGACGGTCGGGAGCTCCGCGCCGCGGTTCGGCTGCTCGGCCGCGGTCGGTTCGGGCTCCACGGCGTGCCGGGGTGCTGGCGTTGGTGTGTCGAGCGTTGGCCGGTCATTGAAGGCACGCGTGGCAGTGACCGTTGCGGCGGCCGCGGGGGTCGGACTGGTGACGGTCGACGTGAGTGCGAGCAGGACGGCGGCGGAGGCGACCAGCCGGGATGCTGCCCATTGCGCTGATCCGAGCAGGGGGATCGAGGGTGTTGCGACTCGCCGCAGGCCGGCGAGGATCTCGGCGGTGACGCTGACCGTGAAGGCTGCCCACGCGACCCACCCGATCAACGCCAGGACGGCGAAGAGGAGGGTGCCGTCGTCGGGGGAGGACAGTGCGTGCCCGACCTCGGCGAGGGTCGGAACTGTTTCCGGAACGTAGATGGGTGCGAGCGCGATCAACGCGATCGGCGCTCCGAGAAGGAACAACAGGAGCAGCACGGTCGCGCCGAGGGCGCGCAGGATTTCGGGACCGCGGTGGGTGGGGGTGAGGGTCGCGGTCATGTGCCACCTCCGGTGATGCCTTCGACGAGTGAGGCTTCGGCGTGCCCGGTCACGGTCAGGGTGCTGATGCCGATGAGGTTGAGGAACGCGGTTGGGGCCGTGTCGGTGACGGTGATGAGCAGGCGGGTGCGGTCGTCGCTGACCGTGACGATGCCGTTGTGTCCTGCCTGGCGCAGGTAGGTGGTCGCTGCGGCGACGGCGATGCTTCGGTCCACTCTTATGCCGGATCCGGAGATGGCGTTGGGGATGTCGAGGGCCTGCCCGCCGGCGCGAGCCGCTTCGGCCGCGGTGGCGTCGGCGCGTTGGGTCGCGCGCAGTTTCGCGCCGCCGTCTGCGACCAGGCCGAGCAGCAGGAGGAGCCCGAGCATGCTGATGGCCACGAACACGGTGACTGAGCCGGCCTCGTGTTCGGGTCCGGTTGCGGCGTGCAGGCGGCGAGTGAGGGTCGTCATCGTGTGCGGTACCTGTCGAGGGGCGAGGTCGCTTGCGCGGTCATCGTGCGTGCGCCGGGCAAGCCCGGGACAGCGAGGTCGGCGAAGCTCACGGTGCAGCTGACCGTCGCGGTCACGACGGCCTCCTGACCGATGCGCGCAGAGAACCCGGACGTGTCCACGGCGACAGCAGTGGCGACGCAGGACGTGCTGGCGAGCTCGCGCGCGGCCGCGGCTGTCGCTGCCGCGCGGGCGCCGTCCTGAGTTCGGGCCAGGGAGGCGTCCCGGGCGGCGGAGCGGGCTGCTTGCTCGATCGCGCTTGTCGTGGTCTCGACTCGGCCGGCCAGCACGAGGGCACCGAGGAGCAGGATCAGGGCGGGGGTCAGGATCGCGAGCTCGACGCTGATCGAGCCGTTCTCGCGGGGGTCGCGCGGGTGCTGGCGGTTCATGGTGTGTTCGCCGTGGTGAAGCGCTCGACGGGGCCGTCGGCGGACTGGTTGACCTGGATCCCCGGCGCGCCGGGGATCACCGACAGCGATCGTCCTGTCACCGCGACCTGCACGTGCCCGGGTCCGGGTGTGGAGGCGATCGCGGCGGCGTCGGTGAGCGTGTCCGCACCGTGGTCGCGCACAAAGGCCAGAGCTGTATCTCGCCCGGCCTGCGGCGTCGAGCCGTAGGCGCGGGCGACGGCAACGCCTTCCTGGGCGGCGGCCAGTGCCAGCGAGCGGGCGTGGAACCAGAGCGCGTACTGGATCAACGCAGTCACCAGCAGCAGGAGGGCGGGGAACAGGATGACCAGCTCGATGCTGGCCGACCCGGTGTCCCGACGGTCACGCATGGTCAGGTGATCTGGTTGACGCGGCGCTGGACTGCCGCGGTGATGGCCACGACGAGCGTCCCTGCCACGGCGATCAACCCCAGGATGATGATTACGAGCTCCAGGGTCGATGCGCCGGTGTCGTCGCCGACGCGGTCGCGGATCCGGTGCCGGGCAGCGGACACGTAGCCGTTGAGGAATATCAGCATCACGAGCGTGTCCATGTCGTTCTCCATTCGTTCCAGGGTGTGGTTCAGCTCAGGAGGATCCGCACGAAGGCGGGGTAGCCGAGCAGGGCCATGAAGCACAGGCCTAGCAAGGAGACGGGTACGACCATGTGCTCGGAGGCGGCGTTGGCCTTCGCGGTCGAGGTGGCGAGCAGCTGGGTGCGCAGTGAGGCGGCGCGGGCGCGCAGGGTTGCGTAGATGGCGGCGCCGTCCTGGCCGGCGATGCGCATGATGTCGGCCACGTCGCCGAGCTCGGTGACACCGGTGCTCTCGGCGAGGTGGGTCAGCCCCATCCAGGACGGGTCGCCCGCCAGTTCGGCGCGCAGGAGCGCGTCGCGGATCTGGGCGAACTCGACCGAGCCGCCGATGGCCGCGGCCCGGTCGAGAGCCTCGGTGGGTCCGGCGTCGGCGATCCGCTCCATCGCCACCAGCTCGAGGAACACACATGTCGCTGCCCGCATGGAAGCCCGGGCCTTGGCTGCTTCGGTGCGAAGCGTCACGTCCGGGAGCATGAAGAACACGCCACCAAGGGCCAGTCCGGCGACGGCCGGGACAACGAACGGCAGGGCGATACCGGCGGCCAGCATGAGGGCGGACATCAGGGCGGGGAAGAGCAGGCCGACGAGCCCGTACCCGATCTTGCGGGCGCCGAGGTCCTCGGGCTGCTGGTTGAGCATGTTCAGGTCGGCGGCGTAGCGGCGCAGCCCGAAGGTCTGGACTGCCTGCGGAAGGACCACCCGCCGCACCGAGCCGAGCGGTCCAGGCGCTCCGATCGGCGATTCCGCGGTGACGTGGCCGCGTGCTGGTAAGAGGCGTTCGACGGCGGTGACGAGGTCGGGTCGGGCAGGGGAGAGGCCTGCCACGGCGACGACGATTCCGCCGCCGACCAGGGCGCCAGCGAGGAGCACGATCCACAGCGTCATGACCCACCCCTGGTGTGATGTCCGGTCAGGAAGCGCGGTTCGGGTGGGGTCAGGGTCAGTGCCCGGATCCACAGCAGGCACCCGGCGAAGGCGGCAGCGATCGCGGCCAGCACGAGCTGTCCCAACCCGTCGCTGTAGGGCTGCAGGTAGGTGCCGTTGAGCGTCAGGAGCCCCGCGACACCGAGGGTGATCAGGGTGACGAGCCGGGCGGTGGAGCGGGGCCGCGCGCGTTCAGCTTCGACCCTGCGCCGCACTGCCACTTCGTCCGAAACGGACCCGGCCACCGCGGTGAGCACTCCCGACAGGCCGGGCCCTCGGCGCCTGGAGGCCAGCAGGAGCGAGGCGACGACGAAGTCGCCGGCGGCGTCGTTCAGATCGTCGGCGAAGGCCCGCAACGCCTGATCGGTCGGCCACCGTGCGGAGATCCGCGCAACCAGTGCGCCCACGTCGCGAGCCAGCGGCGGCGGGGCGGTCGTGGCGGACGCGAGGATCCCTTGCTCGAGACCGACCCCAGTGGCCAGCACATCGGCCAAGCGGCGGGTCCATTCCTCGATGGCCTCGACGCGATCGATTGCTCGGGCGGCGACCTTCGCCGACCCGAGCAGGTACGGCAGCCCGATCACGGCGGCCACCACGATCAGAGCGGCGACAGGCCAGCGGGTGACGGCCCATGCCAGGAGCCCGGCTGCCGCGGCGATGGGCCACCGCCAGCGATCCCACCACCCCTCGGCGGGGCGCCGGGTCCGGCGGCGTCGCGGTCGCGCCGGCGCTGGTTCGGTGCGTCGCAGCCCGATCGTAGCGAGCAGTGCCCCTGCCACGAGGACGGCCCCGCTTAGGGCGGCGAGCAGAGGTGTCATGACCGTCCTCCGCCCAGTGGATTCGTCCACGTGCCATTGCGTTGGTCGAGCACGGACGGGTCGAACCCGACGCGCACGAGGTCGGATAGGCACTGCGGGCGGTGCAGCGGCACGGCGCGACCGTCGGCGCCGGGTCCGAAGACGGTCGTCGTGGCCGGGCGGTTCGTCTCGCCGAGGCCGACGATCTCGACCACCTGGGACACGAACCGGTGTCGGCGACCCCCGGTCGCGGTGTCGTCGAGGAGCTCGATATGTACGAACAGGTCGACCGACCCGGCCAGGAGTCGGTAGGCGAACGTGTCCGTCATCGAGACCCCGGCGGACAGGCACAGGGTCACGATGCGGTCCACGGCGTGCTGTGCGGACCGGGAGTGCAGCGTGCACAAGGACCCGTCGCCGGTGGACATCGCCTCGAGCATCGGCAGCACCTCGGGGCCGCGGACCTCACCGACGATGATCCGGCGCAGGTTCAGCCGCAGCGCATCGACCACCAGGTCGGAGAGCGTGATCTCTCCAGCTCGTCGGCCGCTCCCGTCCTTCTCGGCGGAGCCCTCCCGAGCCTCCAAGGCCACGACCCGGGGATGGCGATGGGGCAGGTCGTGCAGGTGGAGCTCGTACTCCTTCTCGATCGTGGCGAACCGCTCCATCGGAGCGAACTCGTTGGCCAACGCCCGTATCAGGGTCGTCTTGCCAGCATTCTGCAGCCCCGTGACCACGATGTTCTTGCCCGCCCGCACGGCCGCCCTCAAGAACTGCGCCAACGCGGTGTCGAGCGTGCCGAGACGGACCAGGTCGTCGAGGTCGACGTCACGCACCCGATGCCGGCGGATCACGACGTGCGGCTTCGGCGTCGTCCATGCCACCGCGGCGAGCCGTGAGCCGTCCTCGAGGCGCAGGTGCAAGGCGGGATGGGCCGAGGAGAACGTGCGCTCGGCGTTGCCGGTGCGGGCGGCGAGTAGCTGCAGGATCTCGATGAGCTCGGCATCCGAGTCCGCGATCGGCGGGACGCGTTCATCTCGTCCGTCGGCGTAGGACACCCAGACGGTGTCGTGACCGTCGACTTCGATGTTCTCCACCGCCGGGTCCTCGATCAGCGGCTGCAGTCGGCCCAACCCGAACAAGGCCGCCATCACTGCGCGTGAGGTCGCCATCTCCAGATCGATCGGCCACGAGTCCTCGCCGCGGCGCACCCGTTCGCGACCGCGCTCGGACAGCTCGGCAGCAACCAGCGAGCGCGCGAGCTCACGGCGGGCACCCGGGGACTCGACGTGCTGGGTCTGCAGACGCTCGGCCAACCGATCGGCCACGGCCCGGCGGACCTCACGGACGACCGACATGTCTGGCGCGGCCAGGACCGGGCCGGCAGCGRTCGCCAGATGAGTGGCTGTCGGGCCGAACCCGTTCGAGGTCGGTCCAGGTCGGGTCGTCTCGTCCAGCCCGGTCATGACGACACCGCCAGGGCCGGGGCCAGTTCGGCGAGCCGCTCGACGACGCCGCGGGCCGACCGGAGCAGCGGCGACCGCTCGAACCGCCATCCCTGCGCACTCCCGGTGGCGAACGCGGTTGCGGCCCACGCATCTCGCGCGACCACCACTGGCCTACCGGTGCCCAGTGCGGTGCCGATCTCGGTGGGGGAGTAGCCGTCGCCGATCGCCAGTGCCAGAGGTGCGACGCGGCCGGCTCGTGCTTCCTGCAGTGTCCGTACGGCCGCAGCGGAAGGGACCACGGAGGCCACCTCTGGCCGCACGACGATCGCGACGACATCCGCGCCGTCCAGCAGCGGAGTGGGCTCGTACCGGTGACCCAACCGCCCGACGTCGACCACCACGTCGACTCCCACCGAGCCCAGGTCGCGCGACGCACCGATCAGCGCACTCCAGATCGCGCCGAGGGGGCGGGCCTGCCGAGGATCTGTGACACCCGCCAAGACCATGCGCGCAGAGTCCTCGTCGATCGCCACCGCACAGTCGATGACCTGCTCGACCGACAGCGGACCGCGGGTCGCCGCCAGCGCCAGGACTCCGGCCGTGCCAGGCAGACCTGCCTGGAGAAACCCCGTCAGGAGACCAGAGCCGGCCGGATCGGCGTCAACCAGCAGAACACGACGGTCCGGATGCACGAGCGGCCACACCCACGTCATCGCGAGCGCCGTCGTCGTCACCCCGGGACCGCCGTGCGCGGAGCACACGGCCACGACGCTCWCTTCGCACCCTGCGCAGGCAGCACCACCAGAGCAAAACGGCCCGTCGCCGCCCGCATGGCCAGCGCCGGTCCGTCGTCGGCATCCGTGACCACGTCGACGACCACCAGACCGTTGATGTCCGGTGGCCCGACACGCACGACCGTCGCCGAAGAGGAGAGCGGTTCTCCCGGCACCGCATCGGCGCCCTGCGGGGGCGCATCGACGACCAGGACTCTCTCGCCCGCTGCGAGGCCGCCGGCAGGCACCTTTTCGACCGTCAACGGCAACGGCACAAGAACCTGATCGGGTGCCACCACCCCCGACCCAGTCACCTCGGACGCGGCGAGCAGCGATCCCTTCGCCAGCGACGTTGCAGCGACCTGCCCGACGATCTCGCTGATGTCCTTGGCGGGGACGGTCGCGACGGTCACCTCGACCGAGACGGCGGTGGTCGTCAGGTCGTCGCGAGTGACGGTCGCCCCGTACGGCACGTCCCGGGTTAGGACGAGCACGTCGACCCGCTGCCCCGAACTCGAGACCAGCCAGACCGCGGCGAGCGCCCCGATCACGATCATCACGACGCCCGCGACCACGAATGCCGGCCTCCGACGCCCTCGCGGGGCTATTGCGCGCGGTGCGCGAACGGTGACACCGCTGGGGGTGCCGTTCAGCGTGGCCTTCTCACTCGTTGCCGTCATGGCAACCTCCCCTGCAGGCGGGCATGCCGCCGATGGCTACTCCTGGGTGATGAGCACCTGCATCTCACCGATGCGCACGCTCGCCGTGGATTGCCGGGTGACCGTCAGTGCGCCCGAGGCGCCACCGCCGGTCCACGTCACGTCCCACGTCGTCGTCGCAGTTACCGGGAACGCCTCATTGGCCTGCCCGGCGGAGGACTGCTCGTAGATGTGCTGGCACGTCGGCGACGTGACACCACCGGTGTAGTACGGCGTGCCRGGGTTCTTGCACGTCTCGGTGCGCCCGTCGCCCATGTCCCAGACGATCTGGCGAGCTTGCGCCGTGGCCGTGACAGAGAGCCCCGGGACCGCAGCGGTTGCCGAGTTCGGGCCCCACGTCGTCGCGCCTACCTCGGTCCACAACCACACCGGCAGCCCGACCAAGCCGTGCTCGTCGCCCTCGATCGTCATCCGGATCGTCGGACCGGTCAGCGCCATTCGCGCCAATGCCTGCTGGGCCAGCTGTGCCGGCGTCACGCTCGTCCCTCCGTATCCGGGAGGATCGGTCGGACTCCACACCCACCCGTCGACGCCTCCGGGGTGTGTCGCGGCGCAAGAGACCGCGTAGATGGCGCCCTCCGGATAGTGGCCGCCCCAGATGGCATCGGTCTCCGGCGGCTGGTGCTCGAGCTTCCGCCAGTAGCAGTCGTCGCGGTCGTTGAACCATCCGAGGGGTCCCTGGCAGGGGACGACTCGGCCTGTGCTGGACACCATGCACTCGCGAACCACGACGTCGCCGCTGACGGGATCCGCCGGGGGTGCCGGCTGGCCTGGTTGATCGACCTCGATGACGCAGAAGGTGGTATTGGGTGCGCAAGTTACGCCCGACGGGACGACTCCGGTTGCCAGGCCCGCGATCATCGCCGCAACGCCGCCGAGAGCCGTCAGCATGGCGCTTCGCGATCGACGTTGGACGTTCGGATGGTCCAGTGATCGACGTAGAAGTAGGCGGTGGATGTCGTCACGAGCTTCTGGACCTGACCGGGTGCCGCGGCCGATTCACCCGTCGCCGTGTAGACGGGCTGCCACCCCGTTCCGTCGACGCAGTCGACGATTGTGGCGGAGCCGCTGGTGCCGATCTCCACATCTGAAACCGTGGGCGTGAGTACAGGCTGACCTGTGACGGCGATTCCCGAATTTCGGAAGGTGAAGACGCTCGACACCACGTCTGCAAACGCCTTGTCGACAGCGAACCTCTCGAGCTCGGGCCCCGGGTCTTTCGTCGGATCGGCGAACGCTGCGATCTTGGCGTCCCAGTAGCCCTTGTACGCCTCGAGGATCGCCGCCTCCGTTTGCGCAATCGTCGGGTCCACCGATGGAGTCGGGCTGGGCGTGGGAGTCGGAGCTGTCGTCGAGACCACCGGTGTGGGCGAGGGGGTTGGCTCGGGATCTGTGCACGCGCCGAGTAGAGCCGCGGCGACGATCAGCGCTGTGGCGGTCGCGGCCCCCTTGGTGATCTGTCGACTTCTCATCGGCAAACACCCGCCCCTGTACGGCGCCCGCTTGCACGGAAGCCGCTCGACGACAGCGTCGAAGCGCCCATTCCATACCCAAACCGGTGAAGTGCGCGAGTCGGAACGGTCAGTCGACACGTGACTGGATACGTCTCCATGCCGATAGGTGTGCCACAGATTGCGCAACACGCGAGCCGCGTGCCCCGAATCTGTGGACGGAGCTCAGCTCGCACGGCGCTGTGGAAGACCGGCGACCAGTGCTTCCTCGGCGCGACGCGCTGCCAGGACCGGGGATCGGGCGGAGTGTCGGCGGGTCGCCATCCGCGCCGTGCGGACGACGGGTGACTCGACTATGGCG
>NZ_JBFUHU010000084.1:0-11450 GCF_056402235.1 Cellulomonas sp. P4_B5_2 | reverse complement strand
GGATCGACCAGGCGCTCCCGGCCCTGACGGCCGGCGACGCGCGGCCGATCACCCTGGCGACGGCCGCGTACCTCGCGGCCGCGCTGCTGGGCGGGCTGCTCACCGCCGCGACGGTCCGGGCGTCGGCCCGCGTGAGCCAGACCATGCTGCTGGACCTGCGGCGCCGGGTGTTCCGGCACACCCAGCGGCTCAGCCTGGAGTTCCACGAGAGGTACACGTCGGGCCGGATCATCTCCCGGCAGACCTCCGACGTGGACGCCCTCCGCGAGCTCCTCGACGGCGGCGTCACCACGCTGGCGTCCGGTGTGCTGGCCATGCTGTTCACGGCCGTGTCCCTGGTCCTCCTCGACTGGCGCAGCGGGCTGGTCCTGCTCATCGCCGTGGTGCCCGGCGTCATCCTCACGCGCTGGTTCCAGGTGCGCTCGCAGGTCCAGTACCGCAAGCAGCGGACCGCGGCCGCCCGGCTCATCGTGCGGTTCGTGGAGACCATGACGGGCATCCGCGCGGTCCAGGCGTTCCGCCGGGAGCCCCAGGTCAGCGGTGTCTACGGGGAGCTCGCGGAGGACTACCGGGAGACGAACGCGCGGTCGATCCGGCTCAACGGCGTCTTCGACACCGGCCTCGTGCTCATCGGCAACGTCACGGTCGCGACCGTGCTGCTCGTCGGGGGCCTGCGGGCGCTCGACGGCGGGCTCGAGGTCGGGGTGCTCGTCGCGGCCGTCCTCTACGCGCGGCGGTTCTTCAACCCGCTCGCGCAGATCGGGATGTTCTACAACTCCTTCCAGTCGGCGACGGCCGCGCTCGAGAAGGTCGCGTCGCTTCTGGCCGAGGAGCCGACCGTGCCGGAGCCGGTCCGTCCGACACGGTTGCCGCACGCCCGGGGCGACGTCCGGTTCGAGGACGTCGAGTTCGGCTACGGCACCGGTCCGACGGTCCTGCCGCACGTCGACCTGCACGTGCCGTCCGGGCAGTCGATCGCGCTGGTGGGGGAGACCGGTGCGGGCAAGTCGACCATCGCCAAGCTGCTCGCGCGGTTCTACGACGTGCGCGCGGGGGCGGTCCGACTCGACGGCCTGGACCTGCGCGACATCGACCCGGGCGACCTGCGCCGGGCGGTCGTCATGGTGACGCAGGAGGCGTACCTGTTCTCCGGATCGGTCGGGGCGAACATCGCGCTCGGCAAGCCCGAGGCCACGTCCGCGGAGATCGAGGCGGCCGCTCGTGCGGTCGGTGTGCACGACCTCATCGCGTCCATGCCCGACGGGTACGCCACCGAGGTGGACAAGCGCGGGGTGCGGCTCTCGGCCGGCCAGCGCCAGCTGGTGTCGTTCGCGCGCGCGTTCCTGGCCGATCCCGCGCTGCTGATCCTGGACGAGGCGACCAGCTCGCTGGACGTGCCGGGCGAGGCACTGGTGCAGCGCGGTCTGCAGACCCTGCTCGCCGACCGCACGTCGGTCGTCATCGCGCACCGGCTCTCCACGGTCATGGGCTCGGACCGCGTGCTGGTGATCGAGGGCGGCCGGATCGTGGAGGACGGAGCACCGGACGCGCTGGTCGCGGCCGGCGGTCGGTTCGCGGACCTGCACGCCGACTGGCAGCGCTCGCTGCGCCGGACGACGTAGCGAGCGCTGCCTGGTCCCTACAGGTGGCGCGCGGCGTACTCGTGCAGCGCGTCGCGGACGAACGTCGCCCCCTGCTCGCCGCCGTAGTTCTCCGCGAACCGCGGGTCGGCCACGTACATCTCCGCGAGCCCGACCACGTAGTCCTTGACGGGGGTCGACCCGTGCCCCGGCGTCCCCGGGATGCTGCCGAGCCACGCGACGTGCCGTGCCGCGAGCTCCTGTGCCTCCTCGGACGTGGGGTCCGCACCCGCGGCCGCCGCGGCGCCCCACTCGGTGGCGAGCCGTGCGGTCGTCGCCTTCCACTCCGCCCTCTCGGCATCGGTCATCCCACGCCACCAGGCGTCCGACGTCGCGTACGCGTCGGCGCCCCAGCGACGCTCGACCTCCTCCTTGTGCTCGGTGTGGTCGAACCCGTCGAACATGTCCTCGGCCATGAGCGGCCCTCCGTTCTGTCGTGCGGTGATGGTCCGTTCGACCGAGGCGGCCTGCCGCTCCAGCCGACGCTGCTCGCTGCGCAGCCACTCGAGGTGGTGGCGCAGCGCGGTGGTCTCGTCCTGCTCCCGCTCGAGCACGCGCCGGATGTCCGGCAGCCCGAGCCCGAGGCGGCGCAGCAGGAGGATCCGCTGCAACCGGACCAGCGACTGGTCGTCGTACCAGCGGTACCCGTTGTCGCCGACGCGGCTGGGCTCGAGCAGCCCGATCGCGTCGTAGTGCCGCAGGGTGCGGCTGGTGGTGCCCGTCAGCCGGGCCACCTCCTGGATCGATGCCTCCATGCCGTCCACGGTAGGAGTTGACGCAGCGTCAAGGTCAAGCGGTCGCGGCGACCAGTCTGCGGAGCACGGCGCCGGTCAGCTCGGACGGCGTGTCGACCAGCTCGGCGACGCCGGCCGCGACCAGCTCGCCCGTCGCGGCGTAGCCCCAGGTCACCCCGATCGTCTCGATGCCGTGCACCTGGGCGCCGTGCACGTCGTGCTCCCGGTCACCCACCATCACCAGCGGGTGCGCGTCCGGGTTCGCGGCCAGCGCCGCCGCGATGACGTCCGCCTTGGTCGACGTCGACTCGTCCACGGGGGCGCCGAACACGCCGTCGACGAGCGCGGTGAGCCCGAACGCGTCGCAGATCGGGCGGGCGTAGATCTCGGGCTTCGAGGTGGCGACGACGAGCCGCAGACCGCCCGCCCGCAGCTGCGTGAGCACGTCGGGGATGCCGTCGTACACGCGGTTGTCGCGGATCATCCCGTCGACGAACACCTCCCGGTACGCCCGGACCGCCTCGGCCACCCGGCCCTGCGGGACCCCGTGCGCGGAGAAGYTCTCCGTGATCGGCGGCCCGACGAACGAGCGGAGCTCCTCCGGCGACGGCACGGGGAGGCCGAGCGTCCGGTAGGTGGTGGCGATCGCCGCGGTGATGCCGGGAGCCGAGTCGGTCAGCGTGCCGTCGAGGTCGAGGAGGACGAGGGGAGAGGTCACCGGTCGATGATGCCCGGAAAAGCAGGACGGCCTCGCACCGGCGTCTGCGTTACCCTGGGCCGCACAGGCGTCGACCCGGCCATCACCGGTGAGCCYCCGGAAGAACAGGTGCGCGAGCACCCCAGTAGAACCGGACGGGTAGGCCCGTCACAGCCCTCACGAAGTGGTCGACGACCCGCCAGGGGAGCCGGCAAGCGAGGTGGTACCGCGGTAGAGCCCGGCCGGTCCGGGTCCCATCGTCCTCGCAGCCGAGAGCGACGCACCCCACCGGGTGCCGACCACAGGAGAGCCGCACGGTGGCCTACCCGCTGCACCGCCAGTCCGACGTTCCCGCATCCCCGGACCTGCCGTCCCTCGAGAAGGACGTGCTCGCCTACTGGGAGGCCGACGGCACGTTCCAGGCGTCCATCGACGCCCGCGAGGCCGGCGAGCACGGCAGCAACGAGTACGTCTTCTACGACGGCCCCCCGTTCGCCAACGGCCTGCCGCACTACGGCCACCTGCTCACCGGGTACGCCAAGGACGTCGTGCCGCGCTACCAGACCATGCGCGGGCACCGCGTCGAGCGCCGGTTCGGCTGGGACACCCACGGGCTCCCCGCCGAGCTCGAGGCGCAGCGCCTGCTCGGCATCACCGACACCTCCCAGATCGAGGAGATGGGCCTGGCCGCGTTCAACCAGGCGTGCCGCGAGTCGGTGCTGCGGTACACGGGGGAGTGGCGCGAGTACGTGACGCGCCAGGCGCGCTGGGTCGACTTCGACCACGACTACAAGACGCTCGACGTCACGTTCATGGAGTCGGTCATCTGGGCGTTCAAGCGCCTGTACGACCAGGACATGGCGTACGAGGGCTACCGCGTGCTGCCGTACTGCTGGCGCGACGAGACCCCGCTCTCCAACCACGAGCTGCGGATGGACGACGACGTCTACCAGTCGCGCCAGGACCCCGCGCTGACGGTAGGCCTGCGCCTGGAGACCGGCGAGCTGGCCCTCATCTGGACGACGACCCCGTGGACCCTGCCGAGCAACCTCGCGATCGCGGTCGGCCCGGACGTCGACTACGTGACCGTCGAGCCGGGACCCGGCTCGGCGCTCGCGGGCGAGCTCGTGGTGCTCGCGGCCGCGCGCCTGGGCGCCTACGCCAAGGAGCTCGGGGAGGCCACGGTCGTGGCCACCGTCAAGGGACGGGAGCTCGCAGGCCGCCGCTACACGCCCGCGTTCGACTACTTCGTCGGCCGCGAGAACGCCCACCAGGTGCTGCTCGGCGACTTCGTCACCACCGAGGACGGCTCGGGCATCGTGCACATGGCGCCCGCGTTCGGTGAGGACGACATGGTCGCGTGCGAGGCCGTCGGCATCGCGCCCGTCGTGCCCGTCGACTCCAAGGGCCTGTTCACCACCGAGGTGCCGGACTACGTCGGGCAGCTGGTGTTCGACGCCAACAAGCCGATCATCGCGGACCTCAAGGCCGGCACCGGCCCGCTGGCCCGAGTCGCGGAGGACCAGCGCAGCGTCCTCGTGCGCCACGAGACCTACGAGCACTCCTACCCGCACTGCTGGCGCTGCCGGAACCCGCTGATCTACAAGGCGGTGACCAGCTGGTTCGTGCGCGTGAGCGACTTCCGCGACCGCATGGTCGAGCTCAACCAGGACATCTCCTGGACCCCCGAGCACATCAAGGACGGCCAGTTCGGCAAGTGGCTGTCGAACGCACGCGACTGGTCGATCAGCCGCAACCGTTACTGGGGCACGCCGATCCCCGTGTGGGTGTCGGACGACCCGTCCTACCCGCGCGTCGACGTGTACGGTTCGCTGGCCGAGCTGGAGGCGGACTTCGGCAGGGTGCCGACGAACGAGGCGGGCGAGCCGGACCTGCACCGACCGTTCATCGACGAGCTGACGCGCCCGAACCCGGACGACCCCACGGGCGCCTCGACGATGCGCCGCATCCCCGACGTCCTGGACGTGTGGTTCGACTCGGGCTCGATGCCGTTCGCCCAGGTGCACTACCCGTTCGAGAACGCCGACTGGTTCGAGCACCACTACCCGGGCGACTTCATCGTCGAGTACATCGGCCAGACCCGCGGCTGGTTCTACACGCTGCACGTGCTGGCCACGGCGCTGTTCGACCGGCCGGCGTTCCGCAACTGCATGTGCCACGGCATCGTGCTCGGCGACGACGGCCGCAAGGCCAGCAAGTCGCTGCGCAACTTCCCCGACCCGGTCGAGATGTGGGACCTGTACGGCTCGGACGCCGTGCGCTGGTTCCTCATGTCGAGCTCGATCCTGCGCGGGGGCAACCTCATCGTGGGCGAGGAGGGCATCCGCGACGGCGTGCGACAGGTGCTGCTTCCGCTGTGGAGCACGTACTACTTCTTCGCCCTGTACGCCGGCGCCGCGGACAACGGTGCCGGGTACACGGCCACGCCGGTCGATGCGGCGCGGGCTGCCACGCTCGCGCCCATGGACCGCTACGTCCTGGCGCGCACGCGTGACCTCGTCGCGACGACGACCGCCCAGCTCGACGCCTACGACATCGCGGCCGCGTGCGAGACCGTGCGCGAGCACCTCGACGTCCTCACCAACTGGTACGTCCGCACGCAGCGGGACCGGTTCTGGGCCGAGGACGCCGACGCCTTCGACACGCTCTGGACCTCGCTCGAGGTGCTCACGCGCGTCATGGCTCCGCTCGCGCCGCTGGTGTCGGAGGAGGTCTGGCGCGGGCTGACCGGCGGGCGCAGCGTGCACCTGACGGACTGGCCGACGCCGGACGCCGCGACCGTGGACACCGAGCTGGTGGCCGCGATGGACCAGGTCCGCGCCGTCACGTCGACCGCGCTGGGCCTGCGCAAGGCGGCGGCGGTGCGCGTCCGGCAGCCGTTGCACACGCTCACCGTGGCGGTCGACGACGCGGACGCCCTGGCGCCGTACGCCGACCTGCTCGCGGCCGAGCTCAACGTCAAGCGCGTCGAGCTGGTCACGGCAGACGCCGGCACCGCGGAGCGCTTCGGCATCACGCAGCGCCTCGCGGTGAACGCCCGGGCCGCCGGCCCGCGGCTCGGCAGGGGCGTGCAGGCCGTGATCCAGGCCGCGCGTTCCGGGGCGTGGCGCGTGGAGGGTGACGCGGTCGTGGTCACCACCGGCGACGGCGACGTGGCGCTCGAACCGGCGGAGTACGAGCTGACGACGGTGGTCGGCGCCGACGGGGGAGCGGCGGCGGTCCTGCCCGGTGGCGGGTTCGTCGTGCTCGACCTCACGCTCGACGACGACCTGCGCGCCGAGGGCTACGCCCGCGACGTCGTGCGTGCCGTGCAGGACGCCCGCAAGGCCGCCGGCCTGCAGGTGGGGGACCGGATCCTGCTCACGCTCGGAGTCCCGGCCGAGCACCTGGCCGCTGTCGAGCGGCACCAGGACACCATCGGGCGGGAGACCCTGGCCGTCTCGGTCACGGTCCAGGACGCCGTCGCGCAGCTCGAGGTCACGGTGGAAGCCGTCGACGCCGGAGGGTACGAGGCATGAGCCCACGTCAGCACGGAGGATCGGAGCACCTGCGCACGCAGGCCGAGAAGGAGGCCCGGGACGCCGCCGACGAGGTGTACCGCGGCATCCTGGCGCGCGCGCCCGAGCACGAGATCGACCCGTCGTTCGACCGCACGCTCGCCGTCATGGAGCTGCTGGGCGACCCCCAGAAGGCCTACCGCGTCGTGCACATCACGGGCACCAACGGCAAGACGTCGACCGCGCGCATGGTCGAGCGGCTGGTCCGCGAGCACGGCCTGCGCACCGGCCGGTTCACCAGCCCGCACCTGTCCCGCGTCAACGAGCGGATCGTCATCGACGGCGAGCCCATCAGCGACGAGCGGTTCGTCGAGGTGTGGCAGGACGTGGCGCCGTACGTGCACCTGGTCGACCAGCGCTCGGCGCAGGAGGGCAAGCCGCAGCTCTCGTTCTTCGAGGTGTTCACGGTGATGGCGTTCGCCGCGTTCGCGGACGCCCCGGTGGACGTCGCGGTGATCGAGGTCGGCATGGGCGGTCTGTGGGACTCCACCAACGTCGCCGACGGCGAGGTCGCGATCATCACGCCGATCTCGATGGACCACGAGCGGTACCTCGGTGACACGCTGCTGGACATCGCGTCGGTCAAGGCGGGGATCGTCAAGGACGGCGCGACGCTCGTCCTGGCGAGCCAGCAGGAGGACGTCGAGGGCGTCGTGCTCGCGGCCGCGGCCGAGAAGGGCGCGCGCGTCGTGCGCGAGGGCGTGGACATCGAGGTCGGCGAGCGGCAGGTGGCCGTGGGCGGTCAGCTCATCACCCTGCAGACGCTCGGCGGCACCTACACGGAGATCTTCCTGCCGCTGCACGGGGAGTTCCAGGCGCACAACGCCCTGCTGGCGCTGACCGCAGCGGAGGCCCTCCTCACCGGTGGTCGCGCCCTGGACCCGGGCATCGTCGAGGTCGCGTTCGCGGACGTGGACTCGCCCGGCCGGCTCGAGGTGGTGCGGTCCAGCCCCACGATCATCGTCGACGGCGCGCACAACCCGGCGGGCGTCGAGGCGCTGGTCACCGCGATCGAGGAGGCGTTCGAGTTCCACCGCCTCGTCGGCATCGTCGGGGTGATGGCGGACAAGGACCCCGAGGGGATGCTCTCGCTGCTCGAGCCCGTGCTGGCCGAGGTGGTGATCACGCGTGCATCGAACACCCGCGCGCTCGACGTCGAGGACCTGGCCGAGGTGGCGATCGACATCTTCGGCGAGGACCGGGTGCACGTGGCCGAGCGGCTCAACGACGCTCTCGACCTCGCGGTGTCACGCGCGGAGAGCGAGGTCGAGCGCGGTTCCGGCGTGCTCGTGACCGGCTCGATCCTCCTGGTCGCCGAGGCGCGCCGGCTGCTGGGTCGCCCCTGACTCCTGGTCACCCGTCCGGGTGACGCACGGGTGGTCGCACGCCGCTCTGCACGAATGTGCACCGACGGCGCACGTCCTCCCCTTGACGCCCGCATTGCCCGACAACAAGGTGAGGTTTGTCGGGACGCCGAAGTCCGCGACGGACGTGCGGGCCTCGCCGTGGGTGCCCGGTGGAAGGGATGGCTGCAGTGAAGAAGCTCATCAACGACCCGCAGACCGTCGTGGCCGAGTCCCTCGAGGGCTTCGGTGCCGCGCACCCGGACGTCGTGACGATCCACTCCGACCCGTGGTTCGTCGCACGAGCGGGCGGGGCGAGCGCCGGCAAGGTCGGGCTCGTGAGCGGGGGCGGCTCGGGTCACGAGCCGCTGCACGGGGGGTTCGTCGGCGTCGGCATGCTCGACGCCGCCGTGCCCGGGGCGATGTTCACGTCGCCGACCCCGGACCAGATCGCCCCGGCGCTCCAGGCGGCCGACTCGGGCGCGGGCGTGCTGGCGATCGTGAAGAACTACACGGGCGACGTGCTGAACTTCGAGACGGCCGCCGAGCTCGCGGAGGCCGACGGCGTGACCGTCCGCAGCGTCGTGGTCAACGACGACGTCGCGGTCGAGGACTCGCTGTACACCGCGGGGCGCCGCGGCGTGGCCGGCACGGTCGCGGTCGAGAAGATCGCGGGCGCCGCCGCCGAGCGCGGCGACGACCTGGACGCGGTCGTCGCCGTGGCCGAGAAGGTCATCGCGAACGTCCGGTCCATGGGGGTCGCGCTCACCGCCTGCACGGTCCCGCACGCGGGCAAGCCGAGCTTCGACCTGCCCGACGACGAGATCGAGATCGGCATCGGCATCCACGGCGAACCGGGTCGGCGAAGGATCCCGCTCGCGAGCGCCGACGAGATCACCGAGATGCTCCTGACCCCGGTCGCGGACGACCTGAACCTGAGCAGCGGTGAGAAGGTGCTGCTCTTCGTGAACGGCATGGGTGGCACACCCGCCTCGGAGCTCTACGTCGTCTATCGTCGGGCTCGCGCGTTGCTGGAGGAGCGGGGGGTCGAGGTGACCCGCTCGCTCGTCGGCAACTACGTGACATCGCTAGAGATGCAGGGTGCGTCGGTGACCGTCCTCCGTCTGGACGACGAGCTGACCGCCCTGTGGGACGCCCCCGTGCACACCACCGCCCTGCGCTGGTGACCGGACGAGGACCGTCGGCATCAGCGTGGGACTCATCTGACTTGCTCGAGGGAGCGTGGGCATGACGCTGGACGTGGCATGGGCGGTCGACTGGGTGCGCCGCTCGGCGCAGACCGTCATCGAGCACCGGGACGAGCTGATCGAGCTCGACCGTCAGATCGGCGACGGGGACCACGGCGAGAACATGACCCGCGGCTTCACGGCGGTCGTGGCAAAGCTCGACGCGCTCGACGGGGCGCCCGCGGACATCGGCGAGGTGCTCAAGCTCGTCGCCACCACGCTCATGTCCACGGTCGGCGGTGCCGCCGGACCGCTGTACGGCACCGCGTACCTGCGGGCGGCGAAGGCCACGGGCGTCCCCGAGCTGGACAGCCAGGGGGTCGTCGCGCTCCTGGAGGCGGCGCTCGAGGGGATCGTGGCGCGCGGCAAGGCGACCACGGGCGAGAAGACGATGGTCGACGCCTGGACCCCGGCCACCGAGGCGGCCGTCGCCGCCGCGGACTCCGGTGCCTCGCCGGCCGACGTGCTCAGCGCGGCGGCGGACGCGGCCCACGAGGGCGCCGAGGCGACCATCCCGCTCGTCGCCACCAAGGGCCGGGCCAGCTACCTGGGGGAGCGGTCGGCCGGGCACCTCGATCCCGGGGCGCGCTCGACCGAGCTCATCCTGCGCGCCGCCGCCCAGGCCGCGGAGTGAGCGGCGGGGCCGTCGAGCGCGAGCCGGCACCGGTCGCGCTCGTCCTGGTCTCGCACTCGCGCGGGCTGGCCGAGGGCGCCGTCGAGCTTGCGGAGCAGATGGCACCGGGCGTGCTGCTCCTCGCGGCGGGCGGCATGCAGGACGGCGGGCTCGGCACCAGCTACGACACCGTGGAGGCCGCGCTCACGCAGGCGACGCAGGACGGTCGTTCGGCGGTCGTGCTCACCGACCTCGGCTCGGCGGTGCTCACCGCGGAGTCGGTGCTGGAGCTGCTCGACGAGGACGTCGCCGCGCGGGTGCGGCTCGCGGACGCGCCGTTCGTCGAGGGTGCGGTCGCCGCGGCCGTCACGGCGCACGGGGGAGCGGATCTCGCGGGCGTGCTCGCGTCCGCCGAGCACGCCGGGTCGACGTTCGCGTCCGCCGCCGCGCCGACGGAGGCCGCCGCGACCTCGGGCGACGGGGTGCTTAGGGCCACCACGGTGCTGCGCAACCCGCTCGGCCTGCACGCCCGACCGGCGGCCGTGGTCGCGCGCATGCTCGCCGCGTACGACGCCAAGGTCCGGGTGAACGGCGCCAACGCGGCCAGCGTGCTCGAGCTCATGAAGCTGGGCGCCAAGCAGGGCGTGGAGCTCCGGATCGAGGCGGAGGGCGCCCAGGCGGCCGAGGCGCGGGACGCGCTCGTCGCTGCGGTCGAGGGTGGCTTCGGCGAGGTCTGACCCGCCCGTGTGAGGGACGGCACAGAAAGGTGCGTTCACTGCAAAGTTGCAGTGCATGTAATGTTGCACCTCGTGCAGAACACTTCCGTCGACCAGCCCGAGCTCCTCGGCCTGCGTGAGCGCAAGAAGCGCGCGCGGCGCGAGGTGCTGATCGACGCGACCCACCGGCTGGTCGGCGAGCACGGCCTGGACGCGGTCACGGTCGACGCGATCTGCGAGGAGGCCGGCGTCTCGGTCCGCACCTTCTTCAACTACTTCGAGACCAAGGACGACGCGGTGCTCGGCCACACCCCGTGGCCCTTCGACTCGGCCGCCGGCGAGACGTTCGCTGCCGGTGGGCCCACAGGCCACCTGCTCGCCGACCTCCAGGCGCTCGTCAGCTCGTTCCTCAGCGACCCTCCGATGGGGCGTCAGCGGCTCGCCCGCGCCCTCGAGCTCGCCGCGAAGGAGCCGCGCCTGCTCGCCCGCCACCTCGCGTGGATGGAGCAGCACAAGGGCCAGCTCTCCGCTCTCGTCGAGCGCCGCCTGGGCGACGACCCCCCGTACTCCTCGGAGATCGTCGGCGCCACGCTGCTCTTCCTCACCCACGCGACGTTCATGCGGTGGGACGCCGCCGGCGGTGCCGGTGGTGCGGAGGAGCACCTCACCGCCGTGGTCACCGACCTGCGCTCGATCCTGTCCGACTGATCTTCTCGACCCGCCCACACACCCCAGAACGAGGTTCTCCCCGCATGGCCATCGCAGCCCCCGAGGCCCCAGCCGCCGACAAGCCGCTGATCGTCCTCACCCCCAAGACCGTCTGGCTGATCTTCGGCGCCCTCATGGCCGGCATGTTCATGTCGTCCCTCGACCAGTCGATAG
>NZ_JBFUHU010000083.1:0-20333 GCF_056402235.1 Cellulomonas sp. P4_B5_2 | reverse complement strand
GGCCGTTGAGGGTCCAGGCGATCGACATCTCCGCGCCGCGTGCAGCGCTGATCCGCAGTGCCTCGAGGGCGAGCTCCTCAGCGCGTTCCAGGTTGCCGAGCCGGCGCTCGACCATGCTGAGGTTCGCCGACTCCGACCAGACGACGAACTCGTCACCCGAGGACCGACCCATCGAGAGCCGCGCCGACATCACCTCTCGCGCCGCCTCCAGGTCGCCGGACATCTGCAACGCCACGCCCAGCACGTGCAGGCTGCTGGACCGCCCTGGGTCGCTGTCGGGAAGTCCGTCGGTGACCGCCAGCGCCTGACGCAGCAGGCGTACGGCGTCGTCCGCGTCGGTGTTCAGCGCCACGCGGGCCGACCCGGCGAGGACGAGGGCCTGGAGCGAGCGGTCACCGACCGCCTCCGCCGAGGCAAGGGAGGTGGTGAACCGCTGGTCCGCCAGCTGGTACCGACCCGCCCAGAAGACGAGGTAGCCGTGGTCGTAGAGCGCCCTCGCACGCGCTGACTCGTCGCCGGCGCCCGTCCCCAGGGCCCGCTCGAACCATCTGTCACCGTCGTCGATCCGCGACGTCGAGATCCAGAACGGCACGAGCGCCGACGCCAGGCGGTACGCCGCCTCCGGCTGCCCCCCGGCCAGGTGCCAGTCGAGGGCCTCGAGCATCTCCGGGTAGCGCTCCTCTACCGGCTGGTTCGCGGCCGGATCCTGCTTCCGGGAGCGTGCGCGCGCGTCCTCGGCGATCTCGAGCAGTGCGGCGGCGGTGGCGGCATCCACGATCGGAGCGTACGAGCCGCACGACCCGGGCGTCATCAGATCGGGTCCGGATCCGGATCCACCCTGCGAGCGGACGTCGGGAGTCGAACAACGCCATGGGGCCGAGCCTGTTGCGCGGTCTATCTGATTCGTGATCGCTCGAGGGGTTCTAGTGAGGCGGTGGGGTCTCAGCGATCGCGGGGGATCCGCCCTTCGGGGACTCGTTCGAGCTGCGTCCAGCCACGCCAGCCGCGTTGCTCGAGGATCGCCAGCAGCCGTCGGGCGACCGGCGTGGACTCGGCCATGGTCGCGTCCAGCAGGGAGGCGAAAGGGTCCGACGCATCGGCGTCGCCGATCTCCACCGCACCGCTCTGAACGGCCCGGATACGGAGGTCCTCGACGATGTCGGCGAGCTCGACGACTCGCGGATCGTCGGCGGACCACTCCGACACGGAGCCGAGGAGGCGATAGAGCCGGGTCATGGCCGGGTCCTCGTCCAGCTGCCGGTTCTTGTCGGCGATCACGGCCTCGAGGTCGAGCGGAATCTGCGGGGCGAGCATGATCCACGCGTCCCGTTCGAGCTCGATGTAGGCCTCGCCGACGCCGAGCCCGCGCAGCCGGTCCAGGTAGTCCAGGACGATCTGGGGAAGAGCCAGGTGATCGCCGGCGGCGAGCTTCGCGATCCGCTTGCGGTTGCTCTGGAGGCGACGGATGTCGGCGCGCAGGGCCTTGTCGAGCTCCTCGACTGCTCGGGCGAACTCGTCCGGGCCGGCGACGAGGAGCTCCTGCACTCGAGCGAGGGGCACGCCCGCATCGGCCAGCACGCGGATCCGGATCAGCCGCACGACGGCGGCTGCGTCGTAGCTGCGGTAGCCGGAGTGGTCGCGTTCGGGCTCGGCGAGCAGGCCGATCTGGTGWTAGTGCCGGACCGTTCGCACCGTCACCCCGGCGTAGGACGCCAGCTGGCCGATCGTGAGCATGGGCTCCAGACTGCCTCAACCGGCGACGCCGCGGACCGCCTCGGCGATCGCGCGGAAGTCCTTGCGGAGGATCGCGCCGTGAGTGCTCGCGACCTTGGCGTGGATCGTGATGTTCGGGTTGCGTTCGGCCACTGCGGGGACGCTGGCGCGGATCTTCTCCTGCCCATCGCCCTTGCTGCCGAACGACGTTCCGGATGCGAGGACATACCGGGTCGGCACGGTGATCCTGTCCATCACCGGACCGAGCTCGCGTTCACGCGCGAGCCTGCCGACGTCGATGTTGCACTCGGCCATCTCCAGGGCGGTCATTCGCGGCGTGAGGCCCGTGACGCGAAGTGGCACCATCAGCCACTGCAGGCGACGGAAGACCGTTCGGATCCCGTGCTCCATCTCCTCCGTGAGCCAGTCGTTCGGCTGTGCTCCGTCGACCAGCACAGCGCCGATCGTCCGGTGCGGGTTGCGGCTCGCCCAGTGTGCTGCGACGAAGGCGCCGTACGACCACCCGACCACCAGCGCTCGGTCGACACCTCGAGCGTCGAGCACGGCATCGACATCGCGGACGGCGGCCGCGAACGAGTAGTCCGCCGAACGTCCGGACCTGCGACCACGGGCACGCTCGTCGTACGTGATGTGCCGCCAGTCCGGCCCGAGCTCGGCGACGACCCGCCGCCAGTAGCCCTGGGTCGCGAACTGGCCGTTGAGGTAGATCACCGGCGTCCCGGAGCCACCTGAGTCGGTGACGGCCAGAGCGGTGTCGTCGACCGGCACCATGCCGGTCCAGCTCGGGGTCGAGGTCGTGCTGATCATGGCGTCTCCGTTCCGTCCTGCACCGTGTGATCCAGCGTGCAGGGTTGACGCCGCGTCAGGGTCAAGCCTCCAGAGGGCGCCTTCTGTGCGGTGTCACGTGGGGACGCCGGGGGCGAGGGCGATGCCGAGCGTGTCGACGGGGTGGCGGACACGCGGGTGCTTCTGGTCGACCACGGGTCGGGGTCGGTCGGGCCCGAGTGCAGCCCTGATCACCCGGCGCATCCTGAGGCGCCGACAGGGGTCATGTGACCCGGCACGATGTGAGAGCGGACGACGGGAATCGAACCCGAGTAGCCAGTGTGGAAGACAGCGCTTCGCCGGTCAGCTCGTCAGGACTGGATGCGCGCTGGAAACCAGCGTGGGCCAGACCTATGAACGATCAGCACTTGCACCGAAGGCTCTCGGCTGGCTCGGGAACAGAGCCCATCCTGTCCGGCGCTTTGTCGGGTCTGCGTGCGTCCGGTCTACGGGGCGCCGGACTCGGCCTCGTCGAGCTCGTGGAGGCGGGGTGGCGCGGCGCCCGGGCGGGAGACTGTGATCGCGGCCGCTCGGGATGCTCGGCGCGCTGCGAGCTGGACGGCGTGGTTGCGGTTGGCGGACAGTCCTGGGCGGCCCGCGGCTCCCAGCAGCTGCTCCCGACCGAGCCCGTCGATCAGGGCGGACATGAAGGCGTCACCTGCGCCGACGGTGTCCACCACCGTGACGACGGTCGGCTCGATGTGCACCACGCCGTCCCGGGTGGCGCACCAGGACCCTTCTCTGCCGAGGGTCACCACGACCACCGCCGGTCCACGATGCACCCAGTCCTGGGCGATCTGCACCGGATCGGATCCGGGGTAGAGGTAGGCGATGTCCTCGTCGCTGGCCTTGACCACGTCACTCAGCTCCACCATCTGTTCGACGCGGGCGGCTGCTTCGTCGTGGTCGGGCACGAGGGCGGGACGGATGTTGGGATCGAAGCTGATGCTCGACCGGCCACGCATGCCTTCGACCAGTGCTCGGACGGAGCTGGCGCCAGGAGCCATCAGGGCAGCGATGGATCCTGTGTGGACGTGCAGCGGCGTCCAGGGCGGGTCTACCTGCGGCAATGTCCAGCTGATGTCGAACGTGTACGTCGCTGCGCCGGTGTGGTCCAGGTACGCCACTGCGAACGGCGTAGCGGTACCGCTCGCCGCTGGGTCCGGCACGGCGAGGACTTGTACACCGGCTCCGGCGAGGTGAGCACGGATGAGGCGGCCGTGGTCGTCGTCGCCGAGCTGGGTCATCAAGGACACCTCGGCCCCGAGCTGGGCCAGGCCGAAGGCGACGTTCGCGGGGCTTCCCCCGGGGTGGGTGGAGGCAGGGCCGGACAGCGGGTGGACGACGTCAGCCACGGCCTCGCCGATGACGAGGTAGCGACGGGTGGGGGAAGGCGACGGCATGCTGCTCCTGGGTCTGCGTCGAGAGGTGTCGCTGCATCACGATCTCCGGGGCCGTCGAGGAGAGAGACGTCCGGCGATCCTCGGGTGGGCCGGACGCCTGACGTGGACGTCGCCATCCCGGCCCGACCGATGCTTCAGCTGGGTGACGACGGTTCCAGCATCACGGTGGTCAGTGGCACGTGGGGGAAGACTTGCTGGGTGAGCGTGACGAGTCCCTCGTCGACGTAGACCTCGAGGATGCTGGCGTCGACGACGATCTTGAGGTGGGTGGGGGTTTCGTCGCTGAGCAGCGGGGCGGTGTCGGCCGACGAGAAAGCGGGATGGAAGTCGACGGCGCCGCTGCGGCTCCGGTCGCACGTGATGGTGCGTGCGTCCCCGTCGACGGTGATGGTGACCCTGCCGCCGTGGGGATCGTCGGATCCGAGAACGACGTCGGTGCGGTCTCCCGGCCCCGACGGCACCTGGACGTCGWAGACCTGGAGACGGGTCGCGTCCGTGGGGAGCTGTGGCTCCTGTGTGACGCGCAGGGCTCCGTCCGAGCACCGGACCAGCTCGAGCTCGCGGACGAGAGACATCGCGGACCGCCACGGGTGGGTGGGGGTGTCGTTGGCGTAGTCCCAGTTGCTCGCCCAGCCGATCATCAGCCGCCGGCCTTCCGGAGCGTCGTTGAACGAGACGGCCGCGTAGTAGTCGCGCCCGTAGTCCAGCCAGTCGTAGTCGGCAAGGCGAGGGGAGTCCGACAGTCGGTCCGGGACGAAGGTCGAGCCGTCGAAGTTCCCGACGAAGTACTGGGTCCCGGACCCGCCGGCGACGGCGCCAGGGTTCAGGCTGACCACCAGGACCCACCTGGTCTCGCCGGTGCCGCGGACCTCGAGGGGGAACAGGTCAGGGCACTCCCACATGCCCCCCACGGCATGGGCGGGCCCGAAGCGCGACTCCAGGGTCCAGTCGAGGAGGTTCGGCGAGCTGTAGATGACGACCTGGCGGTCCTGGGCTTCGACCGCGACCATGATCCAGCGTCCGTCGTCGCCGCCATGCCAGAACACCTTCGGGTCGCGGAAGTCCGAGGACCCGGTGTCCAGCACGGGGTTGCCTGCGTATCGGGTCCACGTGACCCCGTCGTCCAGGCTGTACGCCAGGGACTGGGCCTGGACTCCCGGACGGCGTGACGCGCTGGTGTACGCGCTGGTGTAGATGGCGACGAGCGCTGTCTGGCCGGGTCCGGCGAAGCCGGCGGTGTTGCGCACGTCGGCGACGGCGCTGCCCGAGAACACGTTCTCCTCGGGTGTGTGCGCGATGGCCACGTCATGCTCCGACCACGTGACCAGGTCGGTGGAGGTGGCGTGCCCCCAGGACATCGGGCCCCAGACGTTGCCCTCGGGGTTGTTCTGGAAGAACAGGTGGTAGACGCCGGCGTGGTGGAGCAGCCCGTTGGGGTCGTTGAGCCAGGTCTCTTGGGCGGTGAAGTGGGCGGAYGGCCGCAGGTGCGGGGTGGCGGCCGGCGCGGGCGGGGCGACGTCGGCCGTGGGCACGGTGGGGATCGGGTTCACGAGAAGTCCTAGAGGTTCGGCGGCGAGCGGATCGGCGGGCGGCGGCGTCGGTGACTACCCCTCGACCGTGTCCACGGCCAGGGCACGCGAGGCGACGTCCGCGGCGGGCCGGTACAGGTGGCAGCGGACCCAGTGCCGGTCCGCTGCCGGCCCGACGTCATGCCGGACGGGTTCGGTTCGGCTGCAGACCTGGTTCGGGTCCCCGTCGAAAGGACAGGACTCCGAGTCGAGCACCGCGGCGCGCAGCCTCGCCCGTTCGTCGGGGTCGTAGCTGCCGGCCCGCAACGGGTCTGGCACGGCGGACAGCAGCAGCTGGGTGTACGGGTGAGCCGGCCGGGCCATGAGGGCCGTGGACGCGCCGCTCTCGACGAGCTCTCCGGCGAACATGACCGTCGTCCTGTCCGCGACATACCGCGCCGAGGCCAGGTCGTGCGTGATGAAGAGCATCGAGATGCCGCGCTCGTCACGCAGTCGGCGCATGAGGTTGAGGACGCCGATCCGGACCGACACGTCGAGCATGGACGTGGGCTCGTCGGCGAGGATCACCTCGGGGTCCATGGCGAGCGCGCGGGCGATGGAGACACGCTGACGCTGGCCGCCGGAGAGCTCGAACGCGCGCGAGTCCAGCATGTCCACAGGCAGGTCGACCGTCGCCATCAGCTCCGCGACGAGCTCCCGCATCTGGTCGGCTCCCTTGGCCCGGCCGTGCAGCCGGGCAGCCCGCTCGAGGAACTGCTGGACCCGGTGGGCCGGATTCAGGGAGCCGAAGGGATCCTGGAAGATCATCTGCACCTTCCTGCGGAACTCCCGGGACGCGCGTCTCGGCTCGCTGCGGAGCACGTCGACGCCGTCGACGAAGATCTGTCCCGCGGTCGGCCGCTCCAGCCGGGCGATGCAGCGCGCGATCGTGCTCTTGCCGCTGCCCGACTCACCCACCAGTGCCAGGATCTCCCCGCGCTCGAGGTCCAGGTCGACCGAGCGGAGCGCACGCACGACCGTGCGCGAGAAGAGGCCTCCGACCGGGAAGTCGACACTGAGTCCTCGCAGGCGGATCACGGCGTCCGGCACCGCCTCGGTGTCCGCACGGGTACCAGTCGCCGGCGCTGAGATGCTCATGATCGTCCTCCATCGATGACGGTGCCCACCGGCACGGGTGCGACCCAGTGGCCGGGCTGTTCCTCGCGCAGGTCAGGGATGTCGGTGAACCGCACTCCCTCTCCCAGGCCCACCAGGGGGGCGACGGGTCCGGTCAGCGGCGGGAACGCGCTGATGAGCGCGCGGGTGTAAGGGTGGAGCGGGTTGGCGAACATGGTCTTCGCGTCGGCCGTCTCGACGAAGCGGCCCGCGTACATGACGGCCATCCGGTGGGACAGCTCGATCATCAGCGACATGTCGTGGGTGATGAACAGGACGGAGAACCCGAGCTCTCTCTGCAGCTCGGCGATCTGCGCCATGATCTCCTGCTGGACGACGACGTCGAGCGCGGTCGTCGGCTCGTCCATGATCAGCAGGTGGGGCCGCAGGGCGACCGCCATGGCGATGACCACGCGCTGGCGCATGCCCCCGGACAGCTGGTGCGGGTAGGACCGCAGGCGCGCCGGGTCGATGCGCACGAGCTCGAGCAGCTCCGCCGCCCGGGCCCGCGCCTTGCTCTTCGGCAGGCGCTCGTGGGTGGTGAAGATGTCGACGATCTGGTCACCGACGGTCATGACGGGGTTGAGGGAGTTCATGGCCGACTGGAACACCATCGCGACCTCCCGCCACCGGAGCGCGCGCAGCTCCTCGGCGTCCAGGGTGAGGATGTCTCGTCCCCGGAACCGGATGGACCCACCCGTGATCACGGCCGGCGGGCGCAGCAGCCGCATGATCGCGTTGGCAGCGGTGCTCTTGCCGCAGCCGGACTCGCCGGCCAGCCCGAAGATCTCGCCTCTGCCGATCTGGAAGCTGACCCGGTCGACGGCGCGCACCGTGCGGTACTCGCCGTGATACTCGACGGACAGGTCCGAGACCTCCAGGACCGGCGCGTCATCTCGTGACGACGGGAGCGTGCTCATCGGTTCACCTCCTGGTGGGTTGCCGAGCCGAGCGCCGCACGGCGGCTGGTCCTGCGCCGGCGGGTGGATCGCAGCCGGGGGTTGGTGACCTCGTCGACGCCGTAGTTGATGAGCGCCAGGGCGAAGGCCACGAGGGCGATGGCCGCACCCGAGGGCACGAAGGCCCACCACGTGCCGGACATCAGGGCTCCGTCGTTGCTGGCCCAGTACAGGTTGGTGCCCCAGCTGACCACGCTGACGTCGCCGAGCCCGAGGAACTCCAGGCCGGCCTGGGCGCCGATGCCGAAGATCACCGACCCGATCAGCGTGATCATCACGATCGACGCCATGTTGGGCAGGATCTCCCGGAACATGATCCAGCCCGCACGCTCGCCGGTGACGATCGCGGCGGCCACGAAGTCCTTCCCGCGGATGGAGAGCGCCTGGGACCGCAGGACCCGGGCCGACCCGGCCCAGCCGGTGAACGTCAGGACGAGCATCACCGTGGTCATCCCGGTCGGCAGGAACGCGGCCAGGATCACCAGGAGCGGCAGTCCCGGGATGAGGAGGAAGACATTGGTGAGCAGGGACAGCGAGTTGTCGGCGCGGCCTCCGAAGTAGGCCGAGGACAGGCCCACCAGCAGTCCGATGAACGTGGCCGCGATGCCGACGACGAACCCCACGAGCAGAGAGCTGCGCGCCCCCCACATGGTCAGGGCCAGGACATCCTGCCCCTTCGCGGTGGTGCCGAACAGGTGCTCCGCCGAGGGCGGTTGCGCTCCGAGCGAGGTGATGGTCGACGGGTCGCCGGGGGCGAGGAGCGGGGCGAGCAGCGCCACGGCGACGAAGAGCGCGAGGATGATCATCCCGGTCAGCGCCTTGCGGTTGGCGACGAGGCTGTGCACGAGGCCCTGACGGACCGGGTGTCGCGGAGGGCGGTCGAGCGCCGCCGGTTCGGTGGGGCCGCTCAGGATCTCGCGGTGATCGGTGGCGACGAGCAGCTGCACCTCGGCAGGGTCGGTAGCAGACACGAGTGTTCCTCCTTCCGGTTCAGGAGACCCGCACGCGCGGGTCGAGGCGGACGTAGACGACGTCGACGAGGAAGTTCGCGGCCAGGACGGCGGCCGTGATGGTCAGGAAGATGCCCTGCATCAGCGGGTAGTCCAGGGCGGAGACGGCCGCGAGGAGCTGGTACCCCAGGCCGGGGTAGGCGAAGACGACCTCGGTGAGCAGGGCGCCGCCGACGACGAACCCGATGGCCATGCCGAACGATGTGGTGGCGGGCAGGGTCGCGTTGCGGGCGCCGTACCGGAGCATGACGCGCGACGGTCGCAGCCCCTTGGCCTCCGCCATGACGATGTAGTCCTCGGAGTTGGTGGCGATCATGGTGTTCCGCATGCCGAGCATCCAGCCGCCGATGGACACCAGCACGATCGTCGTGACGGGCAGGACGAGGTGCGCGGCGACGTCGGCGATGAACTCCGGTGACCAGGACGGGGTCATCCCCGCGCTGTAGGCGTGCCGCAGGGGGAACCAGCCGAGCGTGACGCCGAACAGGTACAGCGCACCCATGGCGAGCCAGAAGTAGGGGAAGGAGCCGATGAAGACGAGGACCGGCGGCAGGATCGAGTCCAGCACGCCCCCACGCCGCCAGGCGGCGAGGATCCCTAGGGAGTTCCCGACCACCACGGCGATGATCAGCGCGGTGCCGCCGAGCAGCAGCGTCCAACCGATCTGGCTGGCGATGACCTCGGTCACCGGGGTGGGGAACCGGGAGATGGAGACCCCCATGTCGCCCGTGAAGATGCTCTGCCAGTAGCTGAGGTACTGCTGCCAGATCGGGCGCTCGTCCAGCCCGAACAGGACGCGCATCTGGTCGACCTGCTCCGGGCTCATCCGTCCCTGGGACTGGCTGAGCATCCGGGAGACCGGGTCTCCGGGCATGAAGCGGGGGAGAAGGAAGTTGAGGGTGACAGATACCCAGAACGCGACCAGGTAGAAGCCCAGGCGCCTGACGACGAATCGCATGGCATTCACTCCGTTGTGTTGTGCGGCGCACCCGACGGCGCCTGCGCGGGACAGCGCGTGCGCCGTCGGGTGTGCAGCTGCGGGAGAAGGCGGGCGAGGGTTACTCGGAGACGACCGGCTCGAGCGTGGTCAGCACCAGGACCGTGGTCGGGCCGCGGGTCGACAGGGTCGCGTACGGGTCGTCCTCCGTCGGGAAGCCCGTGAAGCGCGTCGTGTTGTACGCGCCCCACCGGGGGCCGGGGAACAGCGGGACGACCGGTGCGAGCTCGTCGAAGAGCACCTGGAGCTCGTCGATCGCCTGCTGCTGGCTCGCGTCGTCGGTGGATCCGGCGAACTGCGTGAGGAGCGCGTCTGCCTCGGGCACGCCGAACCGGTGGTAGTTCTGCGTTGCCTGCTCACCGACGGGCTTGGCCGTCTCGGTGGACATCACACCGCGGAAGAACTGGTACGGGGTCGCCTCCATGTTGCTCCACACGATTCYCGTGTCGAAGCTGCCGTCCTCGTAGCCGGCGACCACCGCGGACCAGTCCGGCGCGTTCACCGTCGCGTCGATGCCGACGTCGTCGAGGTTCTGGTCGATGATGTTCGCCGCCGACAGCCAGTCCGACGACGTCGCTCCGACGGAGATGTCGAACGCCAAGGGGGAGCCGTCGGGCATCGTCCGGATCCCGTCGGCGCCGCGGGTGTACCCGGCCTCGTCGAGGATCGCGTTGGCACCGTCGACGTCACGATCGGTCCAGTCGCAGCTTCCCGCCACGGACTCGTTGCGCCAGGCGTCGTACCCGTCGGACAGCCCWGTGCAGTCAGACGGGTGGGTGTAGCCCTGCATCGCGACCTCAGTGATGGACTCCCGGTCGATCGCCATGCTCAGGGCCTTGCGGACCTGCACGTCATCGAAGGGCGGCTTGGTCGTGTTCAGCTGCCAGTTGATCGTGCTGTCGGTCGCGGGGAACCAGAAGTGCCGGTTGTCGGGGTCGTCGGCGACGAACGCGTTCTCGATGTCGGGGATGAACTGGTCGGCCCAGTCCGTCTCCCCGTTGGTGGTCGCCAGGTTCGCGGGGTCGTTGCCCGCGAAGGCCAGCATCTGGATCCCCTCGATCTTCTGCTTGTCGGGCTGCCAGTAGTTCGGGTTCTTCCCGAGGCTGAAGGCCTGGCTCTCGAAGCTGATGACCTCCGTGTACGGCCCGGTGCCGACCGGCGTCTCGTTCGTCTCCAGAGCGGCGTCGTCGATGCTCTCCCAGACGTGCTCCGGCACGATCACCTGCCGGCCGAGCTCGTACAGGGCCGGGGCGAAGGGGGTGGTGAACGTGAAGGTCACCGTGTCGTCGTCCTCGGCCGTGACCGTGTCGAGGTACTCGAAGCCGCCGGCGACCTCCTTCTGCAGCTCGAACGTGAAGGCGACGTCCGAAGCCGTGAAGGGCTCCCCGTCCGACCACTGGACGCCATCGCGCAGGGTGAACGTGATCCCCGTCCCGTCGGGTGCGGGAGTCCACTCGGTCGCGAGCCACGGCGTCGTCGTGCCGTCGTTGGGGTTGAAGACCAGCATGGACTCGTAGATCGCCTGCTGCGTCATCGGTGCGGCATTGGGCGAGAACGGGTTGAAGTTGCGGCTGAACGTCGCCGTGTCTTCCCGGGGGATCTGCAGGAGCTGGGTGCCGTCGAGTGCCCCGGATGTACCGCCTCCGGCGCACCCCGTCAGGGCGAGGGCGCCCGCAAGGGCGAGCGCGCCGAGTGCGCGCACCCGTCGGGACGTTGTCGGTCGTGTCATCATGCTGCTCTCCATCTCTGTGCTGCTTCTCTGCTGCTTCTGGGCTGCGAGCGAAGGGTGTGGGAATGGACTCGATCGGCTGACTGGACCTCAGACCGACGAGCGTTTGACCAGCGGGCAGCCGATCGTCACCGGCGGCCCTGCTGCCAGAGCGGCGCCGAGCATCTCGACGCCGCGTGTGCCCATCTCGTGGAAGGGCAGCGCAACTGTGGTGAGCTTCGGCCGCAGGTAGGCGGCGATCAGCTCCTGGTTGTCGAACCCGACGACGGCGACGTCGGAGGGGATGGACAACCCGTGCTCCTTGATGGCGTCGTACGCCCCCATGGCGATGCGGTCGGTGCCGCAGAAGATCGCCGTGGGGCGGTCAGGGAGGTCCAGCAGGGCACAGGCGGCCACGTAGCCGCCATCGGCCGACGAGTCGACCGACATCACGAGGTCGTCCTCGGGCACGACACCGGCGTCGACCAGGGCCCGGCGGTAGCCGGCGAGCCGGCCCCGCGCTGCCGTGGTGTCGGGCTCGAGGTTGATGAATCCGATGCGTCGGTGACCAGCCTCGATCAGGTGACGAGTCGCGCTGTGCCCTCCGCCCTCCTCGTCGGGCACGATCGACGGCAGGCGACCGTCTGCGTCGAAGCAGTGGACAAGAACCGTCGGCACGTCGAAGGCGATCGGCGGCAGCGTGACCTCGCGATGGAAGCCTGAGGCGTAGATCAGCCCTTCGACACGCTGCTCCAGCAGCTTCTCGATCGCCGCGTGCTCGAGTCCGGGATTGCCGTCGGTCGCCGCGATGAGAAGGAACTTCCCTTCCTTCCACGACCGGTCCTGCGCTCCCTTCACCGTCTCCATCCCGAACGGACTGGTCACGATCTCCGTCACCAGCCCCAGCAGGCCGGACCGCTGAGCGGCCAGCGCCCGGGCGGCGGCGTGCGGCCGGTACCCGAGCTCTTCGGCGGCCCGCAGGATCCGCTCTCGAGTCGCGGGCGAGACGCTCCCGTCGTCGCGGTTGTTCAGGACGAACGACACCGCCGTCCTGGACACCCCGACCCGCTGGGCGATGTCCCCCATACGGACTGCCTTTGATCCATCGCCAGCCACGGCACACCAATCCTGTCGACATTGACTCTTGGTCAGCGGCATCCGTGGGCGCAGCGGGTTGAGGACTAACGCGCGTTAGGGTGTTCGCTTGCGGCGACCTTACGCGCGTTAGTTCCGGAATGTCAACGGCTCCGTCGAGGGCTCTCGTGCAGCAGCGCGTACGAGCGAGCGCGGGCAGCTGGCGCCCCGTGACCTCCATCTCGGAGGACCAGGCGCGCACGCGTGGCGGACTGCTCTGTCCGAGCTCGAGCAACCCCGACGGTCGGCCCCAGGTGGTTGTCCAGACGGAGCACCGCACACGCTGCGCCTTCCGCACCCGGCGAACCCCGTCACATCCGCGCTGCTCTTGCCGCATCGGCGCTCGCCCTCGGGGCGCCATTCGCAGTCGTGCCTTCGACGGGGCACCGCGCCCGCTACGTGACCGCGGGAGCTGTATCGATCGCGTGGTTCGCATACGTCTGGTCTCAGCTGAGCTGAAAGGGGCATCAAGAAGGAGAGAGTCGCGTCCTACGCGACGTGACTCAGAGCCAGCGGGCGGAGCGGACGACGGGAATCGAACCCGCGTAGCCAGTTTGGAAGACTGGGGCTCTACCATTGAGCTACGTCCGCACAGGTCCTGGCTCTGGGAGCCACGACCGCGGCACCCAGGGTACCGGGTGCGCAGGGGCGTCTCGTGCACCCACCTCGCCCGCCCGGGCCGCGGTCGGGTGCGCACGGGGTGTGGCGCAGGTTGGTAGCGCGTCCGCTTTGGGAGCGGAAGGTCGTGGGTTCGAATCCCGCCACCCCGACAGAGTCACACGAGAGCGAGCCGGCCGGAGCGGCTCCCACGTCTGCCCGTCCGACGACGAGACACTGACCCCGTGCTGCACCTGCGGATCTCGGTCCCGGCGGACCTCACGAGCGGCGTCGTCGCCGTGCTCGAGCGCGCGCCCGCGGTGAGCAGCCTGGCGGTCCTCGACGGTGCATCACGGCGACCTGAGGGCGACGTCGTGCTCGCGGACGTCGCGAGGGAGGCGGCCAACGACCTCTGCGACGAGCTCCTGGAGCTCGGCGTGCAGCGCGAGGGCACGCTCACGATCGAGCCGGTGGACACGTGGGTATCGCAGCCGGGCTACGACGCCGAACGGCTCGCCCCCGGCAGCAGCGCGGACGCCGTGGTGTGGATCGACGTCACGCGGCGTGCCTACGCGGAGTCGGAGCTCAACTGGACGTACCTGAGCTTCATGAGCCTGGCGACGCTCATCGCCGCCATCGCCATCGTGCTCGACTCGCAGATCCTGGTCATCGGCGCGATGGTGCTCGGGCCGGAGTTCGTGCCGATCGCCGCCCTCGGCATCGCGCTGGTCCGCCGCCGGTTCCACCTGCTCCGGATGGCGCTCTGGACCCTGGTGGTCGGGTTCCTCCTCGCCATCCTCCTCACGTGCGTGGCGGCGCTCGCGGCCAAGCAGCTCGGCTGGGTGACGCTCGAGCAGGTCACGGCTCCCCGGCCGGGCACGGAGTTCATCTACACGCCCGACAAGTGGTCGTTCATCGTGGCGGTCATCGCCGGGGCCGCGGGGGTGCTGTCGCTCACGTCGGCGCGGGTCGGTGGGCTCGCGGGTGCCTTCATCTCGGTGACCACCGTGCCTGCCGCGGGCAACGTCGCGCTCGGCCTGGCGTTCGGGCAGCTGGTCGAGGTCCGCGGCAGCGCGCTCCAGCTCGGCATCAACATCGTGGGCATGGCCCTCGCGGGGTGGCTGACGCTCGTCTTCCAGAAGACCGTGTGGAACCGCTTCGCCGACCGGCGCGAGCGCCTGCGCGCGAGGATCTTGCGCCGCGACTGAGCCCGGGATGTATCAGGGCGAATCGCCCAGGGTCTTGTTCAGGGACTGTTTCCCCGACACCCCTGGGAGATCCCCCCATGAGCAGGATCCTGTTCACCCTCACCCCCGTCACCGGCCATGTGCGCCCTGCGCTGCCGCTCGCCCGCGCGCTCGTCGGCGAAGGGCACGAGGTCGTCGTCTACACGGGCACCAAGTTCGCCGAGGCGGTCCTGGCGACCGGTGCGAAGCATGCACCGATCGTGCAGGGCCGCGACCTCGACGACGCGGAGTTCGACGCCTGGTCGGTCGCGCAGGGTGCACCGGCGCCGGGCATCAAGCGGCTGCAGTGGGACGTGCGGCACCACTTCGTCGGCACCGTGCCGGGTTTCCTGGCCGACCTGGACGGCATCGTCGCCGCCGAGCGGCCCGACGTCCTCGTCATGGACAACGGGTTCGTCGCGGGCGCGATCGCCGCGCGCCGGTACGACCTGCCCTCCGTCCTGTTCTCCGTCTCGCCGCTGGCGATCTCGAGCAAGGACACGGCCCCGTTCGGTCTGGGCCTGCAGCCGCCGCGGACCGGGTTCGACGGCCTGCGCTACGCGGCGCTCGGCTGGTTCATCGAGAAGGTGCTGTTCCGGGACTCGCAGAAGGCGGCGGAACGCGTGGTCGCCGACGCCGGCCTGCCGGTGCCCGACGGGTTCTTCCTCGACTGGGTGCAGACGTCCGCCACCCAGGTGCTGCACCCCTCGGTGCCGTCGTTCGAGTACCCCCGCAGTGACCTGCCGGAGAACGTCGAGCTGGTCGGACCGTTCCTGCCGGCGGGTGTCGACCGCTTCGAACCGCCCGAGTGGTGGGACGACGTGCGCGAGGCGCGCGCCACCGGTCGTCCGGTCGTCCTCGTCACGCAGGGGACGGTCGCCACCGACCCGGAGCGGCTGCTCTGGCCGGCCATCGACGCCCTCGCCGACGAGGACGTCCTGGTGATCGCGACCACCGAGCCCGCGGGCTACCCGGCGAACGTGCGGGCCACCCCGTTCGTGCCGTTCGACCGACTCCTGCCGATGGTGGACGTGATGATCACCAACGGCGGGTTCGGGGGCGTCCAGCAGGCGCTCGCGTCCGGGGTGCCCGTGCTCGTCGCGGGTCGCTCCGAGGACAAGGCCGAGGTGGGTGCGCGGGTGGTGTGGTCCGGCGTCGGCCTCGCGCTCCCGACCGACAGGGTCACGGACGCGACGACGTCCGAGGCCGTCCGCGACGGTGTGCGCCGGTTGCTGGACAACCCGTCGTTCGCGCGGCGGGCCGGCGAGCTCGCCGCCGAGTACGCGGAGCACGACGGCGTCGGGCGTGCGGTGTCCGTCATCACGGAGGTCGCGGGTCTCGCTCGATGACGGGGCGACGGGCGTGGGCGGTCCCACAGCCTCTCGGCTTGGGAGCGCCGCCCGCCGTGGCGTAAGGTCGAGGGTCGCCAGCGTGCGGTCGTCGGCCCGTTCTCGGGCGTGCGACGGCGCGCGGCCCGAAGCACCGGAGATCGCCGGAGTCGCCGGCGCCCGCCCCGATCAGTTGGAGACCATCGAAGTGAAGAGCGCCGTCGAGACCCTGGAGCCCACCAAGGTCAAGCTGACCGTCGAGGTGACCTACGACGAGCTCAAGCCGAGCATCGAGCACGCGTACGAGCACATCGCTCAGGACGTCGTCGTCCCGGGCTTCCGCAAGGGCAAGGTGCCGCCGCGCATCATCGACCAGCGCGTCGGCCGCCCCGCCGTCCTCGAGCACGCGATCAACGAGGGCCTGTCCGGCTTCTACGCCGAGGCCGTCCGCGAGAACAAGCTGCGCCCGCTGGGCCAGCCCGAGGTCGAGGTCACCAAGATCCCCGGCCTGACCGCCGCGCCCGCCGGCGAGGAGGGTGAGCTGCACTTCACCGCCGAGGTCGAGGTGCGCCCCGAGATCACGGTCCCGGCGCTCGACGGCATCGCCGTCACGGTCGACGACGTCGAGGTCTCCGACGAGGACGTCGCCGCCCGCCTGGACGCCCTGCGCGAGCGCTTCGGCACCCTGGTCGGCGTGGACCGCCCCGCGGCCGAGGGCGACTTCGTCGTCATCGACCTCACCGCCACCATCGGCGACGAGCCGGTCGACACCGTGTCCGGCGTCAGCTACCAGATCGGCTCGGGCAACATGCTCGAGGGCCTCGACGAGGCGCTCACGGGCCTGTCGGGCGGCGAGACCACCACGTTCGAGACGGCCCTCGCGGGCGGCGAGCACGCCGGCGAGACCGCCCAGGTGAGCGTCACCGCCACCACGGTCAAGGAGCGGCAGCTGCCCGACGCCGACGACGACTTCGCCCAGCTGGCCAGCGAGTTCGACACGCTCGAGGAGCTGACCGCGGACCTGCGCACGCAGGCGTCGAGCATCAAGGCGTCCAACCAGGCCGTGCAGGCCCGTGACCTGCTGCTCGAGCAGCTGCTCGCCGCCACCGAGATCCCCGTCCCGTCGGGCGTCGTCGAGGCCGAGGTGCACCGTCACCTCGAGGGCGAGGGCCGGCTCGAGGACGACGAGCACCGCGCCGAGGTCGGCGAGCAGGCCACCACGGCGCTGCGCAACCAGATCCTCCTGGACACCTTGGCCGAGCAGCTGGAGATCAAGGTCAGCCAGAACGAGCTGCTCGACTACCTGGTGAACGCGTCGCGCCAGTACGGCATGGACCCGAACACCTTCATCCAGACCATCGACCAGCAGGGCCAGATCCCGACGATGGTCGCCGAGGTCGCCCGCTCGAAGGCGCTCGCCGTCGCGCTGCGCCGCGTCGCCGTCACCGACGGCTCCGGCCAGGCCGTGGACCTCTCGGAGTTCATCGGGTCCGACGAGGAGGACGCAGCGGACGTCGCCGCGACCTCCTCGGCCCCGTCAGACGCCGCCGCCGACATCGCGGCCTTCGACGAGTTCGACGACGTCGAGACCGCCGAGGACACGAAGGCCTGACGCCTCTCTCCTGAAGGCCCCGCACCGATGCCCGGTGCGGGGCCTTCGGTCTTCTCCCGGGTCCGCGGGGCCAGGCTCTGCCGTCAGCGAAAACGCTCGGTGCGGGGCCATGGACGGGTGCCGCTGCGCGTTAGGGTCACTGCATCGCACGGGTCCCCGACAGGGGAGGACCGCGCGGTGCAGGACAGACGTCACCGTCAGATGAGGGAGCCTTCGTGAACGAGCTAGTGCCGATGATGGCCAGGGCGGACGGCCCGGCCTTCGGCCTCAATGACTCCATCTACAACCGACTGCTCCGCGAGCGCATCATCTGGCTCGGCTCCGAGGTGCGCGACGAGAACGCCAACGCCATCTGCGCGCAGATGATGCTGCTGGCCGCGGAGGACCCCGACAAGGACATCTGGCTGTACATCAACTCGCCCGGTGGCTCGATCACCGCGGGCATGGCGATCTACGACACCATGCAGTACATCCAGCCGGACGTCGCGACGATCGCGATGGGCATGGCGGCCTCGATGGGCCAGTTCCTGCTCTCGTCGGGCGCCCAGGGCAAGCGCTACGCCCTGCCGCACGCGCGCGTGATGATGCACCAGCCCTCGGGCGGCATCGGCGGCACCGCGACCGACGTGCGGATCAACGCCCAGCTGATCCTCCACATGAAGACCGTGCTCGCCGAGCTCACCGCGGCGCAGACCGGCAAGAGCGTCGACCAGATCAACGCCGACGCCGACCGCGACCGCTGGTTCACSGCGCMSGARGCCCTCGASTACGGCTTCGTCGACCACGTCGTCGAGAGGGCTGCCACCGTCGCCGGTGGTGGCGGCACGGCCTGACGGCCGGCCTCCCTCTGACCCCTTCATCTTGAGGAGAAGCTCATGAGCATGGAATCCCAGTTCATGGCGCGCGCGGGCATGCTGGCCGGCCCCGGCGGTCTCGCACCGTCGTCGCCCGCCGCCCGCTACGTGCTGCCGCAGTTCGAGGAGCGCACGGCCTACGGCTTCAAGCGCCAGGACCCGTACAMCAAGCTGTTCGAGGASCGCATCATCTTCCTCGGCGTGCAGGTKGACGACGCCTCGGCCGACGACGTCATGGCCCAGCTGCTGGTGCTGGAGAGCACCGACCCGGACCGCGACATCATCCTGTACATCAACTCGCCCGGCGGCTCGTTCACGGCGCTCACGGCGATCTACGACACGATGCAGTACATCAAGCCGCACATCCAGACGGTCTGCCTCGGGCAGGCTGCCTCGGCGGCGGCCGTGCTGCTCGCGGCGGGCTCGCCCGGCAAGCGCCTGGCCCTGCCCAACGCGCGCGTGCTCATCCACCAGCCCGCGATGGAGGGTGGCGGCTACGCGCAGGCGTCCGACATCGAGATCCACGCCAACGAGCTGATCCGGATGCGCGAGTGGCTCGAGCTGACCATCGCGCACCACACGGGGCGTGACATCGAGCTGGTCCGCAAGGACATCGAGCGCGACAAGATCCTCACGGCCCAGCAGGCGCTGGAGTACGGGATCGTCGGGTCCGCTGCCTGCGGACCCGGCTCCGCTGCTGGGCGACGGGTGACACCCGTGACAACCGGTGCTGACGCGTGCCGTGTGTTCGGCTGACATCCCGGCCCCGGTGGTGTGCAATGGGGGAGGACGCGCGCCTCGCGGGGCGACGCACGTACGACGCACCGCCCGACGGGCGGAGGGCGACACGAGGAAGGGGATCGACGTGGCTCGTATCGGGGACGGAGCCGATCTCCTCAAGTGTTCCTTCTGCGGCAAGTCGCAGAAGCAGGTCAAGAAGCTGATCGCGGGCCCGGGCGTCTACATCTGCGACGAGTGCATCGAGCTCTGCAACGAGATCATCGAGGAAGAGCTGGCCGAGGCCACCGAGGTCGGCCTGGTCGAGCTGCCCAAGCCGAAGGAGATCTTCGACTTCCTCGAGCAGTACATCATCGGCCAGGAGTCGGCCAMGCGGGCCCTCGCGGTCGCGGTGTACAACCACTACAAGCGGGTCCAGGCCGGTGAGTCGCGCACGTCGACGACCGACGACCACATCGAGATCGCGAAGTCGAACATCCTGCTGGTCGGCCCCACGGGCACCGGCAAGACCTACCTCGCGCAGACCCTGGCCCGCATGCTGAACGTCCCCTTCGCGATCGCGGACGCCACGGCCCTCACCGAGGCGGGCTACGTCGGCGAGGACGTCGAGAACATCCTGCTCAAGCTCATCCAGGCCGCCGACTACGACGTCAAGAAGGCCGAGTCGGGGATCATCTACATCGACGAGATCGACAAGATCGCCCGCAAGAGCGAGAACCCGTCGATCACGCGTGACGTCTCCGGCGAGGGCGTCCAGCAGGCGCTGCTGAAGATCATCGAGGGCACCACGGCCTCGGTCCCGCCGCAGGGTGGTCGCAAGCACCCGCACCAGGAGTTCATCCAGATCGACACCACGAACGTGCTGTTCATCGTGGCCGGCGCGTTCTCGGGGCTCGACGACATCATCGCGGCCCGTGCGCGCAAGCGTGTCGTCGGCTTCGGCGCCCCGCTGCTGGACTCGGTGGACGAGGGCGACCTGTTCGCGGAGGTCCGTCCCGAGGACCTGCAGAAGTACGGACTGATCCCCGAGTTCATCGGGCGGCTGCCCGTCGTCGCCGCGGTCTCCCGCCTCGACCAGGACGCGCTCGTGCGGATCCTCACGGAGCCCAAGAACGCGCTGGTCAAGCAGTACCAGCGGATGTTCCAGATCGACGGCGTGGAGCTCGAGTTCGACGAGGACGCCGTGGCCTCGATCGCCGACCAGGCCCTCCTGCGCGGGACCGGGGCACGCGGGCTGCGGGCCATCATGGAAGAGGTCCTCCAGCAGGTGATGTTCGAGGTGCCCAGCCGCGACGACGTGGGCCGGGTGGTCATCACGCGCGAGGTGGTGCTCGAGAACGTCAACCCGACGCTCATCCCTCGGGACACCGAGCAGGAGAAGCGCACACCCCGCGAGAAGAGCGCCTGACCGTCCGGGGTTCCCGCCTAGGATCGCGTCCGTGAGCGACCTGCCGACCCCGATCCCCGCTGAGCTGGCCCGCCTGCGCGGGAGCATCGACAACATCGACGCCGCGCTCGTCTACC
>NZ_JBFUHU010000082.1:0-11479 GCF_056402235.1 Cellulomonas sp. P4_B5_2 | reverse complement strand
TCGCTGGACACGCCGGTCCCGCGGGTTCGGAACAGCGACTCCATCTCGTCGAAGAACACCACGACCGGGTGCCCCTGCGACGCCTTCTCGCGGGCCCGGGCGAAGATCAGCCGGATGTGCCGCTCGGTCTCGCCGACGTACTTGTTGAGCAGCTCCGGACCCTTGACGTTGAGGAAGAAGCTCTTGGTGTCCGCCGTGTCCTCGCCCCGCGCGGCGGCGGCCGTGGCGGCCAGCGAGTGCGCGACCGCCTTGGCGATGAGCGTCTTGCCGCAGCCGGGAGGGCCGTAGAGCAGCACGCCCTTGGGCGGCTTGAGGCCGTGCTCGAGGAACAGCTCGGGGTGCAGGAACGGGAGCTCGACGGCGTCGCGGATAGCCTCGATCTGCGGACCGAGCCCGCCGATGTCCTCGTAGTCGATGTCCGGCACCTCTTCGAGCACCAGCTCCTCGACCTCGGCGCGCGGGATGACCTCGAACACGAAGCCGCTGCGCGAGTCGATCGTCAGCGCGTCGCCGATGCGCACGTGCGCGTCCCTGACCTGGCCGGCGAAGCGCACGACGCGCTCCTCGTCGCCGCGGCCGACCACCAGGGCGCGGTCGGTGCCCAGCAGCTCCTTCACGGTGACGAGCTCGCCGACCTCCTCGTAGCCACCGGCCTCGACCACGGTCAGGGCCTCGTTCAGCATGACCTCCTGGCCCGGCTGGAGGCGCGAGACGTCGAGGGACGGGCTGGCGCCGACGTGCATCTTGCGGCCGGAGGACACGATGTCCACGGTGCCGTCGGCACGTGAGCCGAGGAACGTCGCGTACGTCCCGGGAGGCTTGGCCAGGTCGTCCACCTGGCGCTTGAGGTCGATGATCTGCTCACGAGCGGCCACGAGCGCGTCGCTGAGCCGCTCGTTCTTGGCCGCGAGCAGAGAGAGCTCGCGGTGCAGGTCCCGCCCAGGGGCTGCCGGATCAGTCATCTCGTCGGCCTCCGTTCCGCATGGTGCGTGGTCGTCACTCCGTCCACCGTGCACCGCGCTGTGCCTGCTGGTCCGATGACCCTAACCACCAGTGTCAACCGTCGGCGCACGACGCGCGCGAGCCCGTTCAGATGGTGGGAGGCGCCTGGCCGACGTCGCGGCGCGCGCGGCGCAGCTTCTTGTCGGACACCAGCCGCTCCCCCATCGCCTCCGGCGACCACAGCTCGGAGTCGTCCACGGCGGGCGCGCCGTCGGGGGCCACCGGGTACGCGCCCTTGGCGGGCCGGCGACGCCGCTGCGGCGCCTCGACGCCGTCCGCGAGCCGTCGCGTGGTGATCAGGAAGCCGGTGTGCCCGATCATCCGGTGCTGCGGACGCACGGCCAGCCCCTCGAGGTGCCAGCCGCGCACCATCGACTCCCACGCCTCCGGCTCGGTGTACCGGCCGTCGCTGCGGATGTCCTCCGCCAGCCGCGAGAGCTGCGTCGTCGTGGCGACGTAGGAGATGAACACGCCACCGGGTGCGAGCGCCTCGGCGACCGCGTCGAGGTTCTCCCAGGGCGCGAGCATGTCGAGCACCACGCGGTCGATGGTGCCGGGCTCGGCCACGGTCGGCAGGACGTCCGACAGGTCGCCGACCGACAGCTGCCACGCCGGGTGGGGTCCGCCGAAGAACCCCTCGACGTTGCCGCGGGCGATCGCCGCGAAGTCCTCGCGACGCTCGATGGAGTGCAGCGAGCCGCCGTCGCCCACCGCGCGCAGCAGCGACATGGTCAGCGCGCCGGAGCCGACGCCCGCCTCGATCACACGGGCGCCCGGGTAGATGTCCGCCATGGCGACGATCTGGCCGGAGTCCTTGGGGTACACGACGGCGGCGCCGCGCGGCATGGACAGCACGTAGTCGGCCAGCAGCGGGCGCACCGCGAGGTACTCGATGCCGGCGGTGTTGCGGACCACCGAGCCCTCGGGCGCTCCGAGCAGCAGGTCGTGGCTCAGGTAGCCGCGGTGCGTGTGGAACGAGGCGCCCTCGGCGAGCGTGATCGTGTGCAGCCGCCCGCGCGGGTCGGTGAGCTGCACGCGGTCGCCCGCACGGAGGAGGCCGCGGCGTTGCGCGGCCCCGGTGGACGTCTGGTCGGGGTTCACGGTGCCCGAGTCTAGGAGCGGATGGCGGCGACGACGTCCATCGCGCGGATCAGCCCGACCACCCGACCGTCCACCATGGCGACGACCACGGGTGAGTGCTCGGTGGCGCGACCGACGGCGGACACGAGCTCCTGACCCGTGAGGAGCCCGTCGACGACGGCTCCGCCGGGCAGCGGGACGGCGACCGCGGTCACCGGGGTGGTGCCGGCCACGTCCGGCGGCACCGACGCGGCCGCGGCACGGTCGACGTAGGCCGCGGGTCGTCCGTCGGGCGACAGGATGACGACCTCCTCGGCGCCGGCCGACGCGGCGAGCGCCCCGGCGTGCGCGATCGACTCGGTGTGCCCGACGCCGATCGCCCGGCGGCCCACCGAGCTGACGGTGATCAGACCGACCGCCCGCTGCGTCCGGCCACCGCGCACGGCCGCGGAGGCACCCGACCACAGGAACGCGCCGATGAGCGCGCCCCAGACCACGTCGTAGAGATCCGGCTGCTGGTTCAGCGCCAGGGGCAGCAGGAGCGCCCAGGCGAACACGAGGATCGCGACGCCCCGGCCGACCCACCCGGCGGCGACAGTCCCGGTGTGCCGGTTCTTGGTCGCCCCCCACACGGCCGCCTCGAGCAGGTAGCCGCCGTCGAGCGGCAGCCCGGGGACGAGGTTGAACAGCCCGACGAACGCGTTGGTCAGGCACCCGGACCAGATGAGCAGCCCCACGAGGCTCCGCTCGTCCACGCCCTGCGCGACCGCGAGGAACCCTCCGGCCAGCACGAGGTTCGCGATCGGTCCGACGACCGCGATCAGCGCGCTGCTGCCCGGCGTCGGGGTGGCGCCGCCGAACGCGGTGTGCCCTCCCCAGAGCGTGAGCACGAACTCGCGCGGCTGCTGTCCGCGGGCGCGCGCCATGAGCCCGTGCGCCAGCTCGTGCACGAGGACCGAGGCGAACAGCAGGACGACGAAACCGAGCGCGACGACGTACACGAGCCCGCCGAGGTTCTCGGAACGGGCACGGACGGTCGGGGCGAAGATGAGGGTCAGGACCACCGCGGCGATGAGCCAGCTCGGGGCCAGGATGATCGGGGCGCCGACGGCGCGACCGATCACCCAGCCTGAGGATCGTCGTGCGGGGGGTCGGGAGGCGCTCACCGCTCAAGAGTAGGTGGGTCGCTGGCCGGTCGTGTCGGCGGTCGCGCCTACGCTCGAGGGGTGACGGTGCAGCATCTCGACCAGGACTCCCCCGACGTCTCGCCCGACCTCGGCGTGACGGTCGACGACGCGGTGGAGACGGCGATCGAGGTCGCCGTCGAGGAAGCCGTCACGGAGCGTCCCCCGTCGCGTCCGGGGCTGTCCCCCTCGCGCGCCAACGACTTCCTGCAATGCCCGCAGCTGTTCCGGTTCCGGGTGATCGACCGGCTCCCCGAGCCGCCTAGCTCGGCCGCGGCCCGCGGGACGCTCGTGCACGCGGTCCTCGAGCACCTCTTCGACCTGCCCGCCACCGAGCGCACCCTCGCGGCCGCGCACGGGCTGCTCCCCGACCAGTGGGCGACCCTCCTGGAGCGCTCCCCGCAGATCGGCGAGCTGTTCGCGGAGCCGGCCGACCTGGCCGAGTGGCTGACCAGCGCCGAGGTGCTGCTGGCGACGTACTTCACGCTGGAGGACCCCACGCGGATCGAGCCGCGCGAGCGCGAGCTGCTGGTGTCCACCGAGCTCGACGAGGGCGGCCCGCTGCTGCGCGGCATCGTCGACCGGGTCGACGTCGCGCCCAACGGGTGGGTCCGGGTGGTCGACTACAAGACCGGCCGGTCGCCGCGCGCGGGGTTCGAGAGCTCGGCGCTGTTCCAGATGCGCTTCTACGCCTACGTCATCTGGCGCACCCGCGGGGTGCTGCCCAAGCGCCTGCAGCTCGAGTACCTGGGTGACGGCGTCATCCTCACGCACGAGCCCACCGAGCCGGAGATGGCCACCATCGAGGCGCGGGTCCGCTCCATCTGGGCGGGCATCGAGGACGCGGCCCGGTCCGGGGACTGGCGTCCGCGGACGTCGAAGCTGTGCGACTGGTGCTCGTTCAAGGCGCTCTGCCCGGCGTTCGGCGGCACGCCGCCCGAGATCCCCGCCGGCGCGGTGGAGCGGTCGATCGGCGTCGTCCCCGCGGCCTGAGCGCGCTCGTCAGCCCGCGCGGCGCAGGTCGAGCACGTCGCCGCGCACCATGCGCGCCACGGCGGGGAGCGTGAGGTCCGTCAGCGACGCGATCCGGCTCAGCCCGGGCTGCGGGGCGACCGCCTGCAGCACCTCGATCGCCACCGTGCGAGCGCCCGACGCGAGCGCGCTGGCGATGCCGGCGTGCGAGTCCTCGACGGCGACGCAGTCCGCGATGTCCACACCGAGCAGCCGCGCCGCGGTCAGGTACGGCTCGGGGTCCGGCTTCGGCTGCGAGACCTCGTCGCCGCTCACCACGACGTCGAACATCCCCGCGGCCGCCGCGAACGGTTCGGCGAGCATCCGGAAGGACGAGGTGACCAGCGCCATGGGCACCCCGGCATCGCGCAGGTCGGCGAGCACCTGCTGAGCCCCCGGCTGCCACGGGATCCCCGCGGCAACGGCGGCGGCCACGCGGTCGTTGAGGAAGTCGACGATCGCGTCGGCGGACAGGTCGACGCCCCGCTCCTGCAGCCGCGCGGCGGACGCGAGCATCGGGTTACCGACCAGCGACAGGCCGTCCTGGTGCGTCCAGACACCGCCGTGGGCCTCGACGAGCTCGGTCTCGGCGCCGATCCAGTGGGGCTCGGTGTCGATGAGCGTCCCGTCCATGTCCCACAGGACGGCGGCGGGCAGCGTGAGGTCGGCGAAGGCGCGGGGCATCGCTCCATCGTACGAGCCCGCTCTCCCGTCGCCGACGCGCGAGCGGGCACGCCCGTCCGGGGTCGTCGCTCCGAGTCGCTCTAGGCTGGACGGATGAGCGAGACCCCACCGGCGGACCTCCCCGCCCGCGAGACCGTCCTCCTCGCCGCGTTCGAGGGCTGGAACGACGCAGGATCCGCGGCGACGCAGGCTCTGGAGCACCTGCACGAGGTGTGGGACGCCGAGCAGGTCGACGAGCTCGATCCCGAGGAGTACCACGACTTCCAGGTCAACCGGCCGGTGGTGGGGCCCGGCCTGGACGGCCGCCGCGAGATCACCTGGCCGACCACCGCGGTGGCCGTCGCGACCACCCCCGTCAGCGGGCGGCGGGTGGTCCTGGTGCACGGCATCGAGCCCTCCATGCGCTGGCGCCGGTACTGCACCGAGCTGCTCGACATCGCCGCCGGGCTCGGCGTCGACACCGTGGTCACGGTCGGCGCCCTCCTGGCCGACGTCCCGCACACGCGCCCGATCCCCGTCAACGCCACCAGCGAGGACGCCGACGTCCGCGACGTCTTCGGGCTCGAGCCCAACACGTACGAGGGGCCGACGGGCATCGTCGGGGTCCTCCAGCACGAGGCCGCGGCGCGCGGCCTGCGGTCCATGTCCCTGTGGGCGGCCGTCCCCCACTACGTCGCGCACCCGCCGTCGCCGAAGGCCACGCTCGCGATCCTGCACCGCCTCGAGCAGCTGCTCGGCGAGCCGGTGCCCCTGGGCGAGCTGCCCGACGACTCCGCCGCCTGGCAGCACGGTGTCGACGAGCTGGCCGCGGAGGACTCGGAGATCGGCGAGTACGTGCACCAGCTCGAGGAGGCCAAGGACACGGCCGACCTGCCGGAGGCGAGCGGCGAGGCGATCGCGCAGGAGTTCGAGCGCTACCTGCGCCGCCGCGACAAGGGCACCGGCGGCTAGAGGCGGATGCCCAGCAGGGCGTCGAGGGTGCGGCTGATCACGCCGGGAGCACCCTCGACCGGGTCGGCCGTGCCTGCCAGCGACAGGTGCGACCAGTCGTCGATCAGGGCCAGCGCGGTCGGGGTGTCGAGGTCGTCGGCGAGTGCCGCACGGACGCCCGCGAGCGTGCTGTCCGCGTCCGGTCCCCCGTTGCCCGACACCGCGCGGCGCCAGAGCTCGATCCGCTCCTGCGCCGAGCGCAGGGACTCGTCCGTCCAGTCCCAGTCGTCGCGGTAGCGGTGCGCCAGGATGGCCGCGCGTACGGCCATGGGGTCCACGCCCTCCTCGCGCAGGCGGGAGACCAGCACGAGGTTCCCCCGCGACTTGCTCATCTTGTGCCCGTCGAGCCCGACCATCCCGGTGTGCAGGTGGACGCGGGCGCCCTGGCCCTGGTCGAGCAGCCGGGCGTGCGAGGTGCTCATCTCGTGGTGCGGGAACTGCAGGTCGGAGCCGCCGCCCTCGACGTCGAAAGGCAGCCCGAGGGCGTCCCGCGCGATGACCGCGCACTCGATGTGCCAGCCCGGCCGACCGCGACCGAGCGAGCCGCCGTCCCAGGCGGGCTCGCCGGCACGCTCACGCCGCCAGAGCAGCGGGTCGAGCGGTGCGCGCTTGCCGGGCCGGTCCGGGTCGCCGCCCCGCTCGTGCGCGAGGGTGCGCATGGTGTCGTCGTCGAGCCCGGCGACCGCACCGAAGTCGATGTCGGCCGTGAGGTCCGCGTACACGTCCCCGAAGCCGTCGTCGACGAGCGCGTCGGGGGTGGGGACCCGGTAGGCCGCCCCTGCGGCGAGCAGCACCTCGACGGCCTCGACGACCGCGGGGATGACCTCGACCACGCCGGAGTACACGTCGGGCGGGATCACGGCCAGCGCGGTCATGTCCTCGGCGTACAGGGCGGTCTGCTCGGCAGCCAGGTCCCGCCAGTCGACGCCCGTGGCCGCCGCGCGCTCCAGCAGCGGGTCGTCGACGTCGGTGACGTTGGACGCGTAGCGCACGCGGTGGCCGGCGTCCCGCCATGCGCGGCCCAGCACGTCGAACGCGACGTAGGTCGCGGCGTGGCCGAGGTGCGTCGCGTCGTACGGGGTGATGCCGCACACGTAGAGCGTCGCGTCCTGACCGGCCGCCGCGACCACCAGCCGGTCGGTCGAGGAGTCGCGCACCTGCACGGGGAGACCTCGTCCGGGGAGCTGCGGGATGTACGGGGTGGGCCAGGTGAGCACGGCGGAAGCCTAACCGCGTCCCAAGGTCCACAATGCCCAGGTGACGCACGAGACCTCGATCGACGACCCCCGTGAGCGCGTCTGCGTGAAGACGTCGGACGGCTGGACCCTGCGCGCGCCGGGCGAGTCGTCGAGGGGTCCCCGGTGGGTGATCGTCGGGTCGATGGCCGACCTGCCCGACGCGGCCCGCCGGCACGGCATCGGTGAGCACGCGATCGCCCTTCTGCTGCACAAAGGGCCCGGCGCGCACCCGGCGTCGGCGGACCACCCGTTGCGTGCCCGGCTCGACCGGTCCCCGGACGGCGAGTTCGTGCTGACCGCGCCGACGCTCTCCTTCGTCGAGGCCACGAACGACGTGAACACGGGGGCGCTGACCTGCGTCGTCGGCAAGGACGTCGTCCTCATGTGCGAGCTGGGCGACGCCGACGTGATCGGGCACGCGGTGGAGAAGCTCACCGGCGGCTACCCGGTGCCGGACGAGGGCGTCCACCAGGTGCTCGCCGCGGTCGTGCTCTCGCTGGTCGCGGAGGCGTCCGACGTGGAGATCGCGCTCGGCGACGCGGTGGCGGACGTCGAGCGGCTGGTGTTCTCCTCGACCCGGCACCACAACCCGCTCGAGAAGATCTACGACCTCAAGCGCGAGATCGCCGAGGCCCGCCGCGCGCTCGGCCCGGTGACGTCCGTGCTGCCGGAGCTCATCGCCGAGGCCGAGGAGTCCCGCGAGCGCCGGCACTCCCAGCCGTGGCTGGGCCGCGCGGTCGCGTGGGTCGACCGCCTCGACAAGCATCTCGACGGCTACGACGACCTGCTGGGCGACATGCTCTCGGTGCACCTGTCGCAGGTGTCGGTCCGGCAGAACGAGGACGTCCGCAAGATCTCGTCCTGGGCGGCCATCGCGGCGGCGCCGACCCTCGTCGCCAGCATCTACGGGATGAACTTCCACCACATGCCGGAGCTGTCCTGGACGTTCGGGTACCCGCTGGCGATCGCCGTGATGGGCGGCGTCTGCTTCACGCTCTACCGGCTGTTCCGCCGGTCCGGCTGGCTCTGAGCCCCTACGTCGTGACGGGCGCGCTGTTGGCGTCGAGCGCGCCGGTGAGCAGCAGGATCACGACCAGCGCGGCGAGGCCGAGCCGGTAGTACACGAACGGCTTGTAGCTGAAGGTCGAGACGATCTTCAGGAACACGATGATGACGAGGTACCCGACGACGAAGGCGACGAGCGTCGCGACGAGGGTCGCCCCGAAGCCGGGCGTGCCGCCCTTGCCGAAGTCGTCCACGCTCTTGGCGAGCTGGAACAGCCCGGAACCGAACACGGCGGGGATGGCCAGCAGGAACGAGTACCGCGCGGCCGCCGACCGGGTGTAGCCCATGAGCAGCCCGCCGGTGATCGTGCCGCCGGAGCGGGACACCCCGGGGATGAGCGCGAGCGCCTGCCAGAAGCCGAACTGGACCGCGTGCCGGCCGGTGAGCTGGCTGAGCTCGCGCTGCTTGGCGCCCCGTCCGTCGGCCCAGCCGAGCACGAGCGCGAAGCCGGCGAGGGTCAGCGCGATGAGCCACAGGTTGCGGAACGTCTGCTCGATCGCGTCCTGGAACAGCAGACCCAGGATGACGATCGGCAGAGACCCGAGGGCGATGAACCAGGCCATCAGGGCGTCGTGGTCGGCCGTCTGCCCCGCCGGCATCCCCGCCCGCGACCGCCAGTCGGTGCCGTAACCACCCCGCAGCGCCCGCCACCATGCCGTCGCGATGCGCACGATGTCGTGCCGGAAGTACAGGAGCACCGCCGTCTCGGTGCCGAGCTGGGTGATCGCCGTGAACGCCGCCCCGGGATCGGACCCCATGAGGTCACCGACGATGCGCAGGTGCGCGCTCGACGAGATCGGGAGGAACTCGGTCARSCCCTGCACGAGCCCCAGAAGGATCGCTTCACCCAGTCCCATGGCCTCAGTCACGACCGGAACGATAGCCGGGGTGCGTTGCCGCGGATGACACGCGCGCGCCGATTAGTGTTGCGCCTCATGGAACAGCGCCACCTGGGCCGCACCGGTCTGCGGGTCTCCCGGCTCGGGCTCGGCACGATGACCTGGAGCCGCGACACCGACGCGCACGACGCGACGGAGCAGCTGCGGGACTTCACCGACGCCGGCGGCACGCTGATCGACACGTCGGCCTCCTACGCCGACGGCGGCGCCGAGGAGCTGCTCGGTGAGCTGCTCGACGACGTCGTCCCGCGCGACGAGGTCGTGCTCTGCACCAAGGCGGGCATCCGGCGCACCAGCAACGGCGGGGTCGTGGACGCGTCGCGCGGAGGGCTGCTCGCGTCGCTCGACGGGTCCCTGCGGCGCCTGCGGACCGACCGCGTGGACCTGTGGCTGGTGCAGACGCCCGACCCGCGCACCCCGCTCGACGAGACGGTGTCGGCGCTGCGGCTGGCCGTCACCAGCGGGCGCGCACGCTACGTCGGGCTGTCCAACCACGCCGGCTGGCAGGTGGCCCGCGCGGCCAGCCTGCTGGAGGGCGAGGTCGGCCTCACCGCGGTCGAGGCCGAGTACTCGCTGCTGCAGCGCGGCATCGAGCGCGAGGTGGTCCCGGCCGCAGTCGCGCTCGGTGTGGGCGTGCTCGCCTGGTCCCCGCTCGGACGCGGGGTGCTGACGGGCAAGTACCGGCGCACCATCCCCGCGGACTCGCGCGCGGCGTCCCCCCACCTGGCCGGCTTCGTCGAGCCCTACCTCGCGCGGGCGTCGGCGACGATCGTCGAGGCCGTGGCCACCGCGGCCGAGGGGCTCGAGCGCACGCCGCTGGAGGTCGCGCTCGCCTGGGTGCAGGCGCGGGGTGTCGCCTCGGCGATCGTGGGCGCCCGGACGGCGACCCAGCTGCGAGGGTCGCTGGCGGCCCAGGACCTCGTGCTCCCGGACGAGCTCCGGCGGGCGCTCGACGAGATCAGCGCGCCGACGCTCGGGTACCCCGAGCGGTTCTAGCGGGTGGTGGTCTCGTCGGCCAGGTCGTCGACGTCCGCGTCGTCGTAGTCCTCGTCGTCCTCGTCCTCGTCCTCGTCGTCCTCGTCGTCGCCGTCGTCCTCCTCGGCGAGGTAGAACGGCGTGGCCTCGCCGTGCACGGTGCCGAGGGCGTCGTCGTACACCTCGAACGCGTCGGCCAGGATGTCGTAGGCGTCGTCGACCGCGGGGTCGTCCTCGCCGTGCGGCGCGGCGACGGCGGTGTAGTGGGCCTCGAGGGCTGCGATCAGGCGGTCCAGCGCGGCACGCGGGTCGACGGTCATGCGATGACCGTAGCCTTACGCGAGGCACAATGGCAGCGCGTAAGGTTCTTCGGCACCAGCAGTGAGACGTGGGCGCAGAGCGCGCGGGACGGGGTGGTCGATGGCTTCGAGTCAGACAGGGACGAAGCGGCCCGACTGGGTCGCGCAAGGCGGTCAGTACGAGTACCGCGTGCTCCGGATCCCGGCGACGACCTCCCGGAACGACGCGCGGCGGATGCTGACCGAGCACGCGGAGCTGGGTCGGTGGGAGCTGTCACGGACGCTGCTGTTCGCCGGGGGCGAGCGCAAGGTCTGGCTGCGTCGCAAGGTCATCCGCGTGCGCAGCACCCTGGCGGAGACCTCGGACTAGAGCTCGTCGAGCGGCACGTCCTGCCGGGTGAGCCGGTCGGGCGCGATCTCCCGGCCGACGAGGCCGCGCAGCTGTTCGTTGACGTCCCAGACGTTGACGTTCATCGCGGCACGGACGCGCCCGTCCCGCAGCCAGAACGCGATGAGCTCACGGGTGCCCCGGTCTCCACGGATGACGACGGTGTCGTCCGCGTCGGCATACCCGACGTACTCCATGCCGAGGTCGTACTGGTCGGTGTAGAAGTACGGCTGCCAGTCGTAGACGGCGTCCTGCCCCAGGATCGACCGGGCTGCGAGGACGCCCTGTCTGATCGCGTTGTCCCAGTGCTCGACGCGCAGGCTGCGCCCGAGGGCGGTGTTGTGGGCGTTCGCCACGTCGCCCGCCGCGAGCACCGCCGGGTCGGAGGTGCGCAGGTGCTCGTCGACCGTGATCCCGGCCGCGGCGTCCGCCGCGAGGCCCGCCCGCACTGCGAGCCCCACGTTCGGTCCCGCGCCGACACCGACCAGCACCGTGTCGGCGGGCACGAGGTCGCCGCCCACGCGGACGCCCGTGACCCGACCGCCGGAGCCCTCGAACCCCGCGACCCCGACGCCCGTGCGCACGTCCACCCCGTGGTCCCGGTGCAGGGTGGCGAAGAACGCACCGAGCTCCGGGCCGAGCACGCGCAGCAGCGGCTGGGCGG